>JAYSLE010000035.1:0-22684 GCA_043725845.1 Candidatus Saccharimonadota bacterium | reverse complement strand
ACTTGCCGAGGCCGACATTGAGTCCTTCGTCTCCACAGTCAAAGGCTTCATGACTGTGATGCGAGCATAGCCTCGCTAGGTAAAGCTCGGGTGCCACCTGTTCTCTAGAAGGATCCGCTCAGCGAGCACTAACCACTGAGGCTTGTGAAGGCTTCAAACGTCTTGGAGTCGACGAGCACTTCCACCCCGCCATCACTCTTGCGGGAGAACCGGGGGTCACCGAGCTCACGTGAAGAGAGCACCCCCATGGCGAGCTCCGCCAACTTGATGGCATTGGCTCGACCTTCAGGTCCGACAAGACGCACGCCCTCAGAACTCACACCACTCGACCCGTTGTCCGGTGGTGCCGCTTGCTCGTTGTGCCGGCGTCGTGCGCCGGGCTGTTGTTCGTGGCTCATGGTTGGTATTTCAGTTTCTAGTTCACACGAACGTATGTTCTTTGTCAATTGGGAAAACAGAAAAGCCGCGACCGCGCGGCTCTCCTCCCGCACTCTACGCCACATATTGGCACTTAGGCAAGCTCAGCACTATCGCTATTTGCGGGTATTCCTGTCTCAGAACTGTACTCCTCCCAACTCGAAGTAGGCAGACCCGTGACCTGCGAGAAGCAAGGGCAACTAATAGAGGCCGGCCGGCTTAAGAGGCTGAAAGAGCACTATTTGAGCAATTCCACGAGTTGCCACCACTCGCCACCCCTGTTCGAACGTTGTTCCACTAGGCCCGCCAACATGTAACTTTTGTTACGAACTACCAGAGGTAGAGACTACCCGGTCGCTACCTCTGTTCATTTGACGAGCCTGCACAGACGTGATTTACGACCTCTGTACTTAGGGTTCCAACCCCACTATTGTTGTCTGGTCTGCCAACCTTCTGTAAGATATGAATTGTGTTCCATCATCAATTGCTCAAGGCTACATCAATACGCCGGGCCATCTACCTGTTCACGGTACTTCTTCTTGCTATTGCCGTAGGCACACTCCTCGTTGAGCATCAGCCAAGAACGTCACAGGTGCGTGTGATTTATCTATCGCCGAATAGCCAGGATCTCGTGGTGTCCGAACGCTCAAGACTCAGTGTTGCAGAAGCCAAGGGACGACTGATTGGGGTCACCGGGCAGTTATCGTTGGGCGAGGGCGACGCTGTCGTCCCAACGTCGGACCACGGCGGTGGCACTATCGAAGTTTATTTCCGTAATTGCAGTGGCTCAGCATCGAACGCAGGTACCGGATGCAACCACTACATCCATGTGACGATAGTGCCACCCACCCGGAACTGATTGTTAGATTAGTTCAATTGGAATTCTTCCACACCACCGACCACGGAACGCCGGCCGAGCCCGGCGACCCGGTCTGAGCCTTGTAGCGAGTTGAGCTCTTCATATCGAGTCGCACCACCGAAACACCGTTGATTGACCCTCGGCCAAGTTGTTGTAGCGTTTCGGACGAGCTTCCGGTCGCGCGTCACTCCGTGAAAGTAATCGTTCCGAAGTTGGCGAGCGGGCGAATCACCCCTTGCGCATCGGAAGGAGCTTCCACGATGCACTCTGCCTCTGAGCGAGGAGCACTCGTGTCTGCCACCATCTGTACAAACTGGACAGCACCATTGACGGTTAGAACAATCTTGTATTGTGACGCGCTGTAGCTGATATCCACCGTAATCGTGTCGCCCACCTTGACAGAGGTCACAGGGTTTTCCAAGGCCGGAAGAGACTCCCACCAGCTGTAGTAGACAGGTGTGGCCTTCTTGCTGTCGCAACGAGCAGCTGTCCCAGCCTGTACCAGGTGATTCATCTGGTTGTCGATTCCCACCCAGGCTGAGACCGCACTGGCCTTGCTTGCACTCCCACAGTTGACGCTTGTGACCTTCCACGAAGCGTAGACCTCCGTTACGCCCTGCACCTTTGCGTCATATCCAGCCCAGTTTGAATTAGTGACAGTGGTAACCGACCCGGTCGATGTTCCTGTGACCTTCTTTGCGTGATCCATCCCTGCTGTCCAGTAGAGGCCTCCAGAAGTGAAGTCTTGACGAACTCCATTAGCCCACGGATGCTCCTGGTTCGTCGGACAACCAAACCCCGGCGCGCCCCCATTGTCGAACCATCCCCAAAGCATGCCCGCCTTGACGATCTGGGTGCCGTTCGTGTAGCTGACGATGACCCACCCCAGCGGCCCACCGTCGAAGTCCTGCACCGAACAGCTTCCCCACATGTGCGGCTGGTTTTGTGCGTATCCAACGTTGACGCCGTTGATCGTGGTCGGAGTTGGAGGAGGAGGTGTCGTGGTGCCTCCCGTACCGCCGCCAGAGCCACTTCCAGAGGAACCACCCCACGCGACGTGGTTGGAGCTGATGCCGCTGGCGATGACCCAGTGATCGGGTCCGTCGGCCGAGTAGCACTGGCTTGCCGTTGAAGCGCCGCCGGCGCCATCGGTCGTCATGTTGAAGGTGTAGAAGCCGTTCGGGCTGACGCTGTCAAAGCACGTGACCGAAACCGAGGCATTGGCGCCAAAACCGCTGAGGGTGACGGCGTAGCGATATCCAAATGGCGCAACCGGACCCTGCGCCAGCGTCACCACCGGCGACGGCGGCGGAGGCGCTCCGCATTGAGGTACTCCTGCATCAATCTGATTGGCCAAGAGCCCATCGTTGATGTAGTGAGCGTTGAGGTAGCCAGAGTTTTCAACGCCGGCGTTGACGGACCGAGTGACGTTGAGAGCGAAGTACCAGAGCGTGTTGTTGTATGGACCAACCGCGTCACCCCATGCGTAGCACACGAGCTGCACCTGCTCGTTCATATAGACACCATGACCCGTCACACGATCCGTGTCTGCGGTATGCGGACTATTTCGGAACCAAACGCCGTCCGGAAGGGTCTCGCTTGTGTTCATGACGGTGAAGATCGGCCCCGAATACCCGAGTGCCGTAGCAGTGGCTGCCAGCGTGGCAAGTACCACCAGGACGGAAACCGTCACGAAGCGAAGCCGCATGCTCATCGTGTGCCCCCCACGCCGTCTGACAAGAGTCAGGCGACGATAACATTCACGGTGACGTGCTGGCTAGTGCACTTGCGGACTAGCGTTGAACGTGAGCGTCGCCAGGCGCTGAGCCCCGTCCCGAAGCTGAGATGCGCTAGCCGACGCAAGCCTGAACGCTGGCCGACCGGCGGAAGATAACTATGTTCGCGCCTGAATCGACGATTTGTCGCCCCTTATGTCGAGTAGCGCTCCAAGCCGCCACCACTCTCCTCCGGGGTTCAAACGTTGTTCCACTAGGCCCGCCAAGCCTTAAGTAAAGGCGCGCATATAAAGCTTGGCTAGCAATGTCGTTTGGTCACCCCAAGTATGGTTGCCACCTGCAATCTTTACTGAAGTTAAAATCTGATTAACATCCTCGGCGTGCAGTTCTTGCAGACTAGGCTCAATCGCCTCGGGCCTAGCAATTCGACTATCCGAACCATAGCCAACAACCAGCTCGTCAACACGGCCTTCACGCATAATGGCTTGCATGTTCTTTTCAAAAGAGTTCGAAGACATGCCAGCCACAATATTGAAATTATCTATAGGACTAGTAATTATTGACGCTTGAAAGCGTGGGCCTTCGTATCGACCCCTACCTACCGACTCCTGCTGGGCAAATAAGCCCGCGCGCATGATGGACGGTGCAAGGCTAGGATTTCTTAGAAAATCCGCGGCAAGCCTCGGCAACCCTCTGTCCGCAACTCCTGCCGGGTCGCCGATGGACAGCCTAGTTACATCTAGATTTGCCGAATATGCTTTTTTGGCACCGGCCAGAGCCATATCTGCACCCTGTGAATAGCCTAGCAATGATACGTTGCCAACCTCAAGAGAGCTAACGGCATGAAGCATTTCTTTGGCGGCCGGGCCCAAATCACCTGTTCTTATTTTCTTGCGGTCTTTTTTATCTAGGCTCAGACTACTGCCTCCAATGCCAGGGCTGGCTAGCATAATAACTGTTTTTAGCTTACCGTCAGTGCCCCTAACATCTGCAATCTTGGCCACCCGTCTAATAAACTCGGCCCTGACTAACATGTTTGGTGTAGCCGCGTTGGCAAATGGATTAAACATTACTAGTGCCTCAACACTAGAGTATTCTTCGGGTTTGTCTCCACTTAGCACAGAATAAGTAATCCCATTCTCCGAGTGCTGTACACTGCGTTGGAGTTCTACAATCAAGGCCTTCGAGTCTAGCCGATTCATCTCTTCACGTGCCTTTAGTATCGAAGGCTCCAAAGATTCATCAAGCTCCCAAGTCTCGGTTGGAATAAAACTAGTGGGATTTTCGTATGTATGCATCGTTTATTTTTAGTTATTTACTCTGTAATATTATCATATTATGCTTAAAAAGTCAATCTGCGCTATCATTAAACAATGAGTGATGGATTAGTCAGTCTGATGTTCACAGTTGGGGCCTGCACCTGGGTATATACCAAACTTCAGCGGAACAGCGGTAATAACACCAAACAAACATTAACTGCGGTTGGCGTCATGGCGCTAGTTGTATTTGGCATTTCGTTTTACGTTTTTGGCCTTTTTCTTAAATAACAGCTATGTCCGATAGCATTTTTACCCAAATCATTAAGGGCCAAGTCCCTTGTCACAAAATTTACGAGGACGATAAAACCTTTGCGTTTTTAGATATCCACCCTGTTCAGCCCGGAATGGTTCTGGTAGTTACTAAAAATCCATCCGAAACTGCTTGGGATTTACCAGATGATGATTACCATGCTCTTTGGGATACCGTTAAAAAAGTTGCCGATCGGCTACACCAGAATTTTCCGGAAAAAAGACGCATCGGAGTCCAGATCGAGGGCCTAGACGTTCCCCATGTGCATGTAAAAGTACTACCAATAAACTCTGGCGAGGAATTTAGGGCAAAACCGAACCTCGGCGAGCCAGACCACGCAGCCCTAGCCGAAATGGCCAAAAAACTAGCCTTTTAGTACATTTTTCTTGGCTATAACTCCTAAAATTGGTACGATATGGCTATATGAGTGGTGGACCAGAAGTCGATGAAAAAGCCTTGGGCAAAAAACTGCAACTGGCCCGCCGCCGAGCCGGTTTAACCCAGCAAGAACTGTGTGCTAAGGCCGGACTCTCCTACTCTACTCTTGCTAAAATCGAACGTGGAGCCATTCGTTCTCCCTCTGTTTTCACGGTTGCGGCAATCGCTAATGCTACAAATACTACTCTAGAACAACTACTGGGCACAAAAAGCGCCGACTCCCCTGCCCTGCCCGCTTCCACCAAGAAGGTATCCAAATCTGGCATACGTTTTGTATTCTTTGACCTTAACGGTGTTTTGGTGCGGTTTTTTCACCGGGCATTCACTAAAGTCGCCGAGGAAACCGGCGCTCCGGCCGAGGCCATCGAGACGCTTTTTTGGCGCCATAATGACGCCGTTTGCAAGGGGCAGTTAAGCTTACAAGATTTTAACGGCATAGTAGCCAAAGAACTGGGGTTAGAGAGCTTTGACTGGCAAAAATTTTATATGGAAAGTGTGGACCCAATGCCGGGGATAGAGGAGCTGGTAAAATGGGCAGCCGAACATTACGAGGTAGGCATATTAACAGATAGTATGCCTGGTTTTGTAGAGGATTTACAACGCCGCGGGCAAATCCCCCAAGCTCACTACACGGCTGTGGTTGATTCGTCCAAAGTAAACGCAATTAAACCGGAACCGCGTATTTACGAGGTTGCCCAGCAGCTGGCAGCCGTAGAGCCGCGAGAGATACTACTTATTGACGATGCCCGCGCCAATTTAACGGCCGCCGATCACGCCGGCTGGCACGTGCTTTGGTTTGACGATTACGAACCCGAACAAAGCGCCGACCGCGTAAAACAATCCCTAGCTTTCTAACTTCCTTAAAAAACCTACCACACCACATTTCCCTCCATTCCAAGGCCTGGCCTTGGAATAACAGAAAGCATTGCGTAATAGACATTTTGCTAGCGGTTGAGTCAATGTAAACAGTTGGGTTAGCTGAGCATGGAGGTGATTTGGGAAAGGGTGGTTTTTGCCTCAGTCATCTGTTGTTCGGACTCTTTGATGAGTTCCGCCGGTGCTTTGGAGCGGTAATCGGCGTTATCTAGGCGCTTGGATATATTATTGATAATGGCTTGGTATTCTTGCCTTTTGGCCTCCAATTTGTCCTTAACGGACGCCGGATCGATATTAATCGCCCAGCCATTAACAGTGGTTAATTTTAAACCACCAGAAAAATCATCGGGTTTTTTACTGACCTGAGCGATTCCAGCCAGCTTGCCAACAAGCTGTTGGCTTGTGTCGATCATATCCGCTTCGTAGTACAAGTTTTCTGGCTTAGCTTCGGCAATGGCTTTTATCCAGCGCACCTCTGTAACAACAGCCTTTAAATGCTCAAACTCTGCTGATTTATTTAGGTCAAATTCTACTTTATTTAGCCACGGCTGGGCGGCCAATAGTGTGTCATTCCAACCCAAGCTTTGCCAGATCGCTTCGGTTACAAACGGGGCAAAGGGGTGGGTGATTATTAGTGTAGATTCCAAAACGTAGGCCAGCACTTCCCTGTTGGGTTCGGTCTTGCTGGCTTCTATGTACCAATCTGCCAGATAGTCCCAAATAAAGTGGTAAAGCGTATCGTAACATTCGGAAAAATTAAAGGTCGCTAGATTCTTTTTAATACTGTCCGCAAAAATACTTAACTTGTTAAGTATCCAATGATCCGCCGGCTGGTTTGGTGATAATTCATCCGTGCCTGTCCCGAGCGTAGTCGAGGGGTTATTTTCACCCACCACACCCTCGATATAGCGCGAAACGTTCCAAAGTTTATTGCAGAAATTGCGGTTGGTAATAATCTTGGATTGCCCTAAGCGCTGATCGTTGCCAGCGGTTACTCCAGATACCAAAGCTAGGCGCAGCGCATCGGTACCAAACTCTTTAATAACTTCCATGGGGTCCAAAATACTGTCCGGGTCGCTCTTGCTCATCTTTTTGCCCATCTCGGTACGCACCAAGCCGTGCAAGTAGACCTTTTTAAAAGGGATCTGACTGGTGGCGTAGGTGGTGGCCAGTATCATGCGCGCTACCCAAAAAAATAAAATGTCCCAACCAGTCTCCATAACAGAGGTCGGATGATAAGCCTTAAAGTCTGGACTGCCGTCTAGCAGTTGTTCCAAGGTTAGCGACTGGTCTTTAGCCAGTTCCGGGTCTATTAGCGTGCTCCATGTCCATAGCGCTGATGAAAACCAAGTATCCAGCGTATCCGGGTCTTGGCTCCAGCCGTCGCCCTCTGGTGCGTTTAGGCCCACATAGATTTCTGGGGTGTCCCCTGCCCTGTGCCAAGCTGGTATCTGATGTCCCCACCAAATTTGGCGGGATACACACCAATCACGCAGGTTATCTATCCAGTGATAATAAACTTTTTCGAACCGTTTGGGAATAATATCAATATCGCCGTCTTCTACCACTGCCCGCATAACCTCTCGCAAAGACCGCATCTGGCCTTTCCATTCCATGGCAGGGCGGTTAACATCTACAAACCACTGTAATTTGATTTGAGGCTCTATAACACCTTTACCTCGGTCATTTATAGCCAAACTGTGAACGTAGTTTTCATCAACGCTTACCAAAAGCCCAAGCTTATCCAGTTTCTCTACAATTTTTGGTCGGGCCTCGGTAATGGGCAAGCCAGCAAACTCACCGGCAATCGGCAGCAGCTTGCCGTCAAAGCCAATAATTTGTTCTTTTTCCAACCCATGGCGTTCGGCTATTTCAAAATCGGTATGATCGTGCCACGGAGTGATGGTCATCACCCCTGTTCCAAAGTCTCTGTTTACGGCCTCATCTTTAATAACGGTGGCGGTAACCGTTCCGTTTAACCATTTGGCTTCAAAGGTGTCACCAGACTTGTATTGGCTGTAGCGATCATCGTCGGGGTGCATCACCACGTATTTATCGCCAAACTTGGTCTCTGGCCGGGCGGTACTTATCTGGAAAGGGCCATACTGCAAGGTGTAAAATGGTGCTTTTTCTTCTTTGCGCACTACCTCATCATCAGATACCGTCGTTTCTAAGTTCGGATCCCAGTTTACTATACGGTGACCCCTGTAAATTAGCCCATCGTGGTACATTTTGCTAAAGACTTCTATAACCGTACGATTAAGGGCATCATCTAGTGTGTAGCGTGCCCTGCCCCAGTCACAGCTAGAGCCCATGGCCCGAATTTGGGAGTTTATAGTGTCTCTGCTACTGCCTACAAACTCGCGAGTTATCTTTAAAAACTTTTCACGGCCAACCTCGTGCTTGTTAGTCCCCTGCTCTGCCAGCTGTTTTTCTATTAGTGCGTTAACCGGGAGGGCGGCATGATCTGTTCCAGGTAGCCACAAAACGTCGTGGCCGGTTTGCCGGGCATGGCGGGCCATAATGTCTTGCAGGGTCAAAAATAAGGCGTGCCCCACGTGCAGCGTCCCAGTCTCATTTGGCGGCGGCATACTGATAGAAAAATGCGGTTTCCCAGAGGTAGGATCGGCACTAAACACCCCACTCTGCTCCCACTCGGAGTAGATATTAGATTCGTATTTTGCCGGCTCGTAGGCCTTATCTAACTTCATTAATCTTCAGTATAACAGTTTATTACAGAGGTAGTAAGGTGTTTTTTAGCAATATAAACCATTTCTTTTCATGTGAAACGACACACACAAAACAATGTCTTTTCACCCGAAAAGATTCCCTACAAACCTAAAATGACTTATATTTTTACCACCCGACTTTTTGTTTTCAGTCTTATTATATCACCCAAATCAAGCTGACTTACATCTGTAAACCAGAGTCAGCTTCGAGAGAGTAGGGGTCGGCAGTCGGACGCCCATGGCTAGCCTGATAGTACCCGAGGGTTGCTATCATTGCGGCGTTATCAGTGCAAAGTTTGATATCGGCGTACTCGATCTTAATGGGGAGGGAAGCACTCAACTGCCGTCTTAGTTCTTGGCTGGCGGCCACACCACCGGCGATTACCACGCTCTTGGGTTTAAACTCTTGGTAAGCGCACAAAGTAGCTTTTACAAGTGTTTGTATAGCTGTGTTTTGAAAACTGGCCGCCAGATTATTCTTTTGAGCCGTGGTTAGTAGGGTCGGTAACTGGGAAGAGGGCAGGGTATAGTCTTTTCCGGCTAGTTTCTGGGCGGCGCGTAACACTGCAGTTTTTAGGCCAGAGAACGAGAAATTATAGGGTGAATCCAGCTTGGCGTTGGGCAATTTAACAGATTGGGGATTGCCATTTTTGGCTGCCTCGGCTACCGATGGGCCGCCGGGGTAGGGAAGCCCCAACATTTTGGCTACTTTGTCAAAAGCCTCGCCAACGGCATCATCGCTGGTTTGGCCTAAGACCTTGTAGTCAAAATGATTTTTGAATAGAACCAGCTGGCTGTGGCCACCGCTCACAATAAGTGCCAAAATTGGGAATTTTGGCTGTTTATTGCTCAAGCTATAAGCTTTTAGCTGTGAGCTATTAGCCTTTTCCGTCAGGAAGTTGGCGTAAACGTGGGCCTCTACGTGATTGATAGCATATAAGGGTTTATTTTTGGCTATAGCCAGCGTGCGAGCGGTTAAAACACCTATCAGCAGGCTGCCAAGCAGGCCTGGGCCATAGGTCACAGCTACGGCGTCTATCTGATCCCAATAAGCTGAAGGCTTAATGCTTAAAGCTGAAAGCTTTTTTGTGTTGCTTTTGGCCTTTGGCCTTTGGCTTTTAGCATCGAAAGCCTCCCGCAATGCCTGGTCTATTACTGGGATGATGCTTTCGATGTGGCTACGGGCGGCAATTTCTGGCACTATGCCACCAAAGGCTGTGTGCAGATCTAGCGAGCTAGCAATCACATTTGAAAGAAGTATCTTGCCATCTTCTACGATGGCTGCAGATGTTTCGTCGGCACTACTCTCGATTCCAAGAATTCTCATCAGTTGTACAGTATACTTTAAACATGAGTTTTCGTGGTTTGGTTAAGAAGTTTATTCAGGTGGGAGTATTTAAGGCTGTAGAACCGTGGGGGCATTTGGCCGAGGCGGTTTTGGTGCAGACTATCTACGGATTTCCGGCCCGAAAGCTAAAAGTTATAGGGGTTACCGGGACTGATGGCAAGACTAGTACCTGTAGTTTTATTGCGCAGATGCTCCGCGAAAATGGTTATAAAGTAGCCATGATGACTACAGTGGCGGTGGATTATGGGGCAGGGGAGCAGGCTAATCCTACGCGCATGACTACTATTAGTGCGCTCGAACTAGCCAAGGCTTTTAAGAAGATAAAAGCTGGCGGGGCAGAGTGGCTAGTACTTGAAACTACCAGCCATGCGCTAGCCCAGCACCGGGTTTGGGGGGTACCATTTGATATTGTGGTGATGACCAATCTTAGCCACGAACATTTGGATTACCACGGTAGCTTTGAAAATTATCGGGCCGCCAAACTAAGCTTATTTAAGATGGCTAATCGTAACCGGCGGGGACGCACAGCAGGAGTAATTAATGCTGACGATCCGGCTACAAAGCTGTTCGAGGCCGCAATTACCGCGCCGCTAACCTACGGTGTAAAAGACGGATTTTTAAGGGCTAGTGCTATCAAAATGACTGCCTCGGGCAGTAAGTATACCGCTCGACTTGGAGAAGGCGACAGTTTTGACATAACTTGCCATCTGCCCGGTAGCTTTAACGTTTATAACTCTCTGGCGGCCGTAGGCGTGGGACGCTTGATGGGGCTTAGTAAAAAGCAAATAGAGCAGGGGATTGGGTCTTTGCAGTCTGTGGCGGGGCGTATGACGCGCGTAGACGAAGGCCAAAGCTTTGATGTGATTGTAGATTACGCTCACACCCCAGATAGCTTTGAAAAGCTATTAACCGAGCTAAAACCGGTTGTTAAGGGCAAAGTTATTACTTTGTTTGGGAGTGCCGGCCGCCGGGACGAGGCCAAGCGAGCAGCCCAGGGTAGAGTAGCCGGAAAGTATAGCGATATAGTGGTGGTTACAGAAGAAGATGACCGCGATATAGATGGCCAGGAAATTCTAGACCAAATTGCGTCTGGCGCTAAAAACTCGGGTAAAACCGAAGGCAAAGACCTGTTTATTATTCATAAACGCGAGGACGCTATCGAGAAAGCTATTGGTCTGGCTAAATCCGGAGACCTGGTTCTGCTACTGGGCAAAGGCCACGAAACAAACATAATTTCCGCCGGGCCAGAGGCTGCTAAATATAGACATTTATCCCAGGACGATGATGATCCGCGTCGAGTTATAAAACGTCCGTATAACGAAGTGGAAGTGGCCAGGGAAGTCCTAAGAGACAGAACAGTTAGTTGACAACCATAACAGTTATGATAAAATATCGAACAATCGTATGGAGCTTGGTAAAAGCTCTGTCGATGATGTCCGGCAATACCGCCGGCCCTACAACCGAAAGGATGGTAGAGTGGCCTCCAACGGTGTACTCTCCCTCTTGCAGGACGAAGTCGAGCAAGAAGCCGCCCTGCTTCTGGGTCTGCCGTCAGGCAAGCCCAAGCCGAAAGCTCCCAACGGTAGGAGCATTCTGAGCAGTGAAGTCCGCGAGCGGAATAGGGGTGCCACTAATCGATGGTGGCAGCCTTCGCGCTCCAGGCGCAGGACCTCGCGCACACGCAGGGCCGAGCTGGTCGAGGCTCTTCGCGAAGAGGAGGACAGCCCTGAGGCACTTCCCTTCTACGCGGAGGTCGACGAGCCAGTGTGCTTGATCGTCCATGGCATGGTCTTCGATCCTGCCAGGGAAGAGGTATGTGAGTCTCTCCGGGTAAGAGTCAGAGAGCTCGAGCTGGGTCTGCTCACAACCGATCGCAAGAGAACGCGGCGGAACGTTGAGCGGCGCCTCGCCACAGCCTTGGCCCGGCTGGAGGCCTTTGAAGAGGGACTAAAGACGGTCACCTAAGGACATCTACGCTGGGACCGGTCTTCGGACCGGTCCCAGCAAACACACTTGCCGCCGAAATTACTTAAACTGCCATCTTACGGCAGTTTTATTTTTATCATTGCAAGATTTCTGGCACTCAGCTATTATGAGTGCCAGAAGTATAGTTATCTAAAGAGGAGGAAAGTTATGGCGGTTAAGTTACAACCACTGGCTGATTGGGTAGTTGCTGAACAAGAAGAGGCCGTTACTAAAACGGCAAGCGGGCTATATTTGCCCGATAAGGCGACTGAAAAGCCCAAAGTTGCCAAAGTTTTAAAAGTTGGCACCAAGGTTAAGGCAGTTAAGACTGGCGACCGGATTGTTTATAAAAGTTACAGCACCACCGAATTAAAAATTGATGGCACCGAATACATTCTGGTTAAAGAAGAAGATATTCTGGCAACCGTAAAATAGGAGAATAACAGATGGTAAAAAAAGTATTTTATGATGACGATGCCCGCCGGCGCTTGCTGGCCGGGGCCGAGGTTTTATATAACGCCGTAAAGACCACTATGGGTCCTAAGGGCCGCAATGTGGTCATTAGCAAAAGCTACGGGGCACCTACGGTTACCCACGACGGTGTAACTGTTGCCAAGGGCATAGACTTAGAAGATGTAGATGACGAAACTTTGGGCTACAAAGTTGGCGCCGAGCTTATCAAGCAAGCCGCTAGCAAGATGAACGATGTCGCTGGCGATGGCACCACTACTGTTACAGTTTTGACCTATCATATTTTGAACGAGGCTAACAAGCTGATTGCTGCTGGCCATAATCCGATGCAGCTGCGAAAAGGGCTAGAAGCCGCTTCTCACGATGTTTTGGGCAAGCTTGGCTCGCTCAGCGAAGACATTGGCGGTAAAAAGGGCAGGGTAGCCGAAGTCGCGACTATCAGTGCAGGTGATTCCGAGATTGGCGAACTTATTGCCGACGTCATGGAAAAAGTTGGCAAAGACGGTGTAGTAACAGTAGAAGAAGGCCAAGGCCTAAGCATGGAGAGCGAAGTGGTAGAGGGCTTTACTATGGACCGCGGCTACGTTAGCCCGTACATGGTTACCGACACTGCCCGCATGGAAGCCATTTACGACAAGCCGGCTATTTTAGTAACAGACCAAAAAATTAGCTCTATTCAAGAATTTTTGCCAGTGCTAGAAAAACTGGCAGCCAGTGGCAAAAAAGATTTAGTTATTATTGCCGATGATGTAGAGGGCGAAGCACTTGGTACGCTAATACTCAATCGCTTAAAGGGTGTGTTTAACAGCGTAGCTGTTAAGGCGCCAAGTTTTGGTGATGACCGCAAGGCTGTTTTGGAAGACATTGCCATTTTGACCGGCGGGGAAGTGATATCCGAGGAAACTGGGGGCAGTTTTGAAAACGCCGAACTAACCATGATAGGTTCGGCTCGCAAGGTTATTGTTACCAAGGACGAGACAACCATTATCGAAGGTGCTGGAAAAGCTAGCGACGTTAAAGCCCGTATATCCCAAATCAACAAGCAGGTAGATGCTGCAAGCAGTGAATGGGACAAAGAAAAGCTAGAAAAGCGCCGAGCAGCTTTAAGTGGCAAAGTAGCCGTTATTAAGGTTGGTGGAGCTACCGAAACTGAAATTGAAGAAAAGAAATTCCGCGTCGATGATGCCGTTGCATCTGTAAAATCAGCTCTTGAAGAAGGAATTGTAGCCGGCGGCGGCGTAACGATGATTAATCTAAGTACAGAACTAAATAAACGGCACGAAGAAAAGATCAAACAACTAGCCGGCAAAAACCAAACCCAAGCCGCGGGCGTTAATATTCTGATTGGCGTGCTGGAACAGCCTTTTAGGATTTTACTGGCAAATGCCGGTTTGAATGCCGACGAATGGCTGCCCTTGGTCAAGAAGGCCAAACCTGGGTTTGGCTTGGATGTTAACAACCCAAGCTCAGTTGTCGACCTAAAAGCTAAAGGCGTAATCGATCCGACGCGAGTGGTTAAAGAAGCAATTCAAAACGCGGTATCAATCGCTGGAACAGCTATGACTATGGGTGCGCTGGTGGCCGATGTGCCCGAAAAATCTACTCCTGCTAGCATGCCCGACATGGGCGGCGGCATGGGCGGAATGATGTAGTAGCCGCCCGGCGTATAATTAATTTATGCCCAAAGCAAGCAGTAAACCTGACAATACAGATCAAGCAACAGTTACACATGAATATCATGAGCACCAGGGCCGGCGCTGGCCGGTTTTGCTTGGGTTTGTAATGGCTGCTTTAATCTTTTCTATAATTTTGGTGTTTGGTGGGCGGTCGGCTTATCGTTCATTTATAAATAAACCCCAACCGGCTGTACAAACGGTACCGGCTAATGCTAATAAACTACCAAAAGTGCCACCGGCATCGGGAGTTAACGGCCCAAATAAAAACGGCTCATCCACACAAACAAAGCAAAGCACTCCATCGCCATCGCCATCGTCAACTCCAGCTAGCCAGCCATTGCCGACTACCGGCGGCTAGTCACTCAAAAGAGGTCGGACCCTCTTTTATCTAGAGGCTTTCGTGTTCGGCGTCTTCGGTGTGGGGTTGAGTAAAATAATTAATTTCGTTTACGACGTCTAGCAGAGCTTGAGCCCGGGTTTTTTCATCGGCGATCTGATTAGCGGCGGAAAACGCCTCTTTAACTAAATCGGCGTTATCGGAAGCTTGGATAAGCATCATTGTAGTTTTAAACTTTTCAATTGGCGTTTGATCTAGTTCGTCTACCAAAGGGGCTAGGCTTTTTAGGGCTTGTTGCTTAATACCCAAAAGCTCGTCGTTATCTGGGTCTAGCGTCAACTGTGAATCAGACGAACCTGACTTAGCATAATTAGAAGATATCTGAGGCATATCAGGCATAACATGAGAACTATCGGCACTAACACCATTTATGCCTCCTCCGGCATCCAGTTCCTGCTGTTCCGGTGTATCGGCGAGGGCCTGGGGCATTGCAGGCGCCGAAACTGGTTCTGTCGGCATTGCAGTGGGATCAACTGGAGCAGGTATAGACGGCGTGACAATTGGCGGCATAGCCACAGTATTGCCCAGCCCAGAATCGTCTCCGGATGGTCCTGGCATAACTGGCTCGGGGTTATTGGGAAAAGCAGTAGAATCAGGAGCAGGTGCTACAGATGGGTCACCGATAGGCGGTTGTCCACCTTGCTGCACACTATTGTCATTCATTCCGAACATTCCACCCCCTAGACCAGCTTTTTAGCTGGCAAAATATAAAATTCTAATACCTAAATATTAAAGTACTCAAGCACTTTTGCGCAAGTGTTGTTGATCTAATTGTTTCTTAATTTGGCCTTTGGTACTTATACTTTGTTTAGGATTTAGAAATTAGTGCTTAGGATTTAATAAGATGCTTGACGATTTAAAGTATATTCATCAACGGGACGGCCAAGATGCTTTGGGTATTGCCGAAAAACAGTGGCAGCAACTGGAACACAAGTTTGAACTACCTAAAATTGAGGGACAGTTCGAAAACATTGTTTACGGTGGCATGGGTGGTTCGGCGTTGGCTGCCTTAATTAGTCTTAGTTGGCCAGGTTATAAAGTACCGTTTGAAATTGTTAAAAATTACGATATTCCGGCTTTTATATCCAATAAAACATTGTTTATTGCTTCTAGTTATTCCGGCAATACCGAGGAAACCATCAGTGCGTTGGCAGAGGCGGCTAAGCAAGGGGCAAAAATTGCCGTTATTACATCTGGTGGCAAGCTAGCAGAGGTAGCCAAAGAAAAAAACTACCCACTGGCTGTTTTGCCCGGTGGTATGCAGCCACGCCATGCGGTTTTATACAATTTTAAAGCCCTAATATGCGTACTAGAACAAGCCGGCATTGTTGCGGTTCCCGAAGCAGAAGCCGAACTGCATAAGAGCGCTAATTTTCTAAAAGGATCTTTGGCCGCTTGGCGACCAGATATTGCCACAAAAGATAATCCGGCAAAACAGCTGGCTATCGAAATCGCCGGTAAATCGCCGGTTATTTATGCCGGGCCTAAGCTTTGGCCGGCGGCTTATAAATGGAAGATTAGCTTTAATGAAAACGCCAAAAATGTTGCCTGGTGTAACCAGTTTTCGGAGTTTAACCATAACGAATTTCTGGGCTGGACTAGTCACCCTATAGAAAAGCCTTATGCCATCATTGAACTACAAAGTAATTTAGAACACGAGCGAATTCAAAAGCGTTTTGGAGTGACAAATCAGTTATTAAGTGGTCGGTGGCCTCACCCACACGAGATTACGGTGCAGGGCAGCGATCTGTTAGAGCAGCTGCTGTGGGCAATAGGTTTTGGCGATTTTGTAACTATCTACCTAGCTCTGCTAAACGGCATCAATCCTACACCTGTAGACCTAATAGAAAAATTCAAAATTGAACTCGATAGATAAAGAAACAGTAATACCAGACCAGTTTATGCTTGATGAGCAACTTATTAGGGAGCAAGCAAAAGGGAACGGAGTAACTCATTTTGCAACCGGCATAGCTGTGGTGGATGGAGGTAAAGTGCTTTTAGTACAAAGATCATTACACGATTATAGAGGCGGCCAGTACGAGCTACCCGGTGGCGGTGTTGAAGAAAATGAGGGATTACTTGATGCCGCCGCGCGTGAGCTAGTTGAGGAGACAGGCCTAACAATAGGGACCTTAAAAGGCATGTTTAAAGGTTTTGATTATAGTACTTCAAAAAAACCAAAAGTAAGACAGCTAAACTTTTTGGTTACAACAACCACAGGAGAAATCCGACTGGATCCAAACGAGCATATCGCATACGTGTGGTCTGGCCCTGACGACTACGCAGATTTGCCCATGAGCGAGGAAATAAGAGCATGCCTTGGAAACGTTTTTGAGCTGATTCAACACTAACTACTCGCCGCGTAATGCGTCTACCCCTTGACTGCGCTCGCGGTTGATGCGTCTTTATTCACCCCTTAGCGCGTCAATGGGGTTTTTGCGGGCGGCTTTTAGGGCAGGGGCTACGCTAAAGATAATTCCAACAGCTACCGATACGCCAACTGCTAACAGTAGAACGGGGAGGGTGATTATGGGGTTAAGGTTTGTCGTGGCCCTTAAGCCTAGGTTGATTAGCAAAGCAAAAATGACTCCAATTGCTCCGCCGCCGATAGTTAGCGCTAAGCCTTCAGTCAAAAACTGATTTAGTATTTGGCGGTTGGTGGCGCCAATGGCTTTGCGTATCCCAATTTCTCGGGTCCGCTCGCTAATACTAACCAGCATGATATCCATAATTCCAATGCCGCCTACCAGCAGGCTAATTGCCGCTATTCCTGAGACAAAAGCGGTAATTGTATTAACAACGCCGCTAGTAATGCCCAGTAGCTGGCTTTGCTTTAACACCGTAAAATTATTAACCCCACCATGAGTTTTTAAAAGAGCATTTTTGATATCGGCAACGGCCGCAGTGGGGTTTCCAGAGCGGCTTTTGGCCAAGATTTGCAAGATGTTGCTGTGATTGCTGGTAAGGCTGGCCGCAGTTGCCTGGGGAATAAAAATAGCCGAATTAAAATCGGTCTGAGCGGCCGAAAATAAGCCGCCGGCCGACGGCGCCAACACCCCGCGGACGCTAAAATCGGTTCCGGAAATGTTTAACGAATGGCCGGTTGGGTTTAGCTCGCCAAAAAGTTGTTGGGCAACACCGCTGCCTATCACCGCAACATTGTCTGCCGATTGGCTGGCATCAAAAAAACCACCGTAACTTACTTTTTGGTGCAAAACATCCGGCAGGTTAGGGGTAGTGCCTACTACAAAGGCGTTATCAAGCTCGGCGCTGTCGCTTTTGGCGCTATTAGTTACAAAATCTATCGGCACCGCGCCGTCCACGCTTGGCAGCTTGGCTATGGCCGATACATCTTGGGGCGTAAGGTTGCTGGCACTTAAAAAAGCTAACAAGTTTAGGCTATTGGCCGATCCAGAATCGCCTAGTAATTTGCCAGAACGAACGGCAATAACATCGCTACCTAACTGATTGATCTGCCCAACAACGCGGTGCTTTAAGCCCTCGCCAAGGCTAACGACGGTTACCACAGAGCTAACACCGATAATAATTCCAAGCATGGTAAGCAGTGTGCGCCATTTGTTACTGCGCAGCGATGCCACCGCTGTTTTTAGGTTGCCATTTAGAATCACGCGAACTCCGTTCGCGGAATAACGAATAGTGAATAGTGAATAATGTAACTTGCAGCTATTAATTCTTTATTCTCAATGCTTTGCATTAATCCTCTTTCTGGGTCGGCCGGGGCCGCGCTTTTTGGGCGGTCGTCCGCGCCGTTTGGGCTTTTCGGATAGCTCTTTGCCGGGTACATCTTTCATCAATTTGGATACCCCAGACACTATATCGTCATCGCTGCGACGCCGGCGCTTGCGGTAATAAACCTTGCTGGCGTGGCGGGCAATTCGGCCAATTGGTGTTTGTTCGTCGCCAACAATTCGGCCATCGTACATATAAATTACTCGGTTGGCGTAGCGAGTAAGCTCGGGGTTATGGGTTACCAGTAAGATGGTGTTGCCTTGGCGATGGATGTCGGCTAGCAGTTCCATCACCACTTTGCTGTCGGTGCTATCTAGGTTGCCGGTTGGCTCGTCGGCGATGATAATACTGGGCTTATTAATAAGCGCTCGGGCAATGGCGGCACGCTGGGCCTGACCACCAGAAAGCTGACGTGGCTTAAAATATTCGCGGTCGCGCATGCCAACTCGCTCTAATATATCGCTGGCACGTTTGGCTCGTCGTACAGGTGCCATACCCTTGTAGGCCAGGGGTAAGGCAACATTATCTAGTACGTTCAGACGGGGTAATAAGTTATAAGACTGAAAAACAAAGCCAATGCGGTCGCGGCGCAGTTTGGCCTGCTGGCTGGGCCGGAGACGGGCAACTGGATGGCCATCTAGGTTATAGGTTCCGTGAGTCGGTCTATCAAGTAAGCCAATCAAATTCATCAGAGTAGTTTTGCCGCTGCCACTAGGACCCATAAAGGCAATAAACTCACCGCGCTCTACATTTAGCTCGGCTTCGTCTAATGCCAACGTTGTGGCATCGCCAAAGCCATACAGCTTTGATACTTCTTGCAACTCAATCAACGCCATAATATAACCTCTGATTGCGTTGCAATGAACGAATGCGACAAATGGACAATGGTCAATGAATGGCCAATGAAACAATCATTCAATGCATTTAAGCATTGAGCATTTTTACATTCATTGAACATTGAACATTGAACATTGATCATTATTTATCCTTGTTTTTGAGTATTAAAAAAGAGGCGCCACACCTCCACTTTTATATTTCCGTTTAGAAAACCCTCGCAACCCTAAGTGTACGCTCTGTCTACAGAGATACACAAGGCACAAAGGGTTGTAAAAAAATCTATCCGCTAATCTGTTAAAATAGCCAAGTACGGAGGGGTCGCATACCACCGCCTTTGGCGGGGCCCCGCTGTAAGCGGTGGGTGGTCCAGGCAGTCATGTACTACATATACATTTTATTCAGTAATAAAACCGAAAAGTATTACGTGGGGTACACATCTGACGTGAGTTCTAGGTTAACTCGACATAACTCAGGAAGAAATAAGTCTACCAAGCCAGGTGTACCTTGGCTTGTGGTTTACACGGAAGAATTCCAGCATCGAGCTGGTGCTTGGCGTCGCGAAAAACAGATAAAATCATACAAAGGTGGCAGAGCCTTCAAAGCCCTGTTAGAATCAGAGTCAGATGGAGGGGTCGCCTAGTTGGTCTATGGCGCCGCCTTGGAAAGGCGGTTTACCCGCAAGGGTATCCAGGGTTCGAATCCCTGTCCCTCCGCCAGTTAGTATTACAAACAATTACTGCTTATAGAATTAGATATGAATAAAATTATTACAACAATTGATAAGTCCACGGATGATCCACCCTTTAATCCAAAGACATACCTAACCGATATTATTGAAGATGTTCCACTATATCAGCGTCTGCAAGACGAAGTTGCCCGGGCCACAGGTTCTGGTGCAATGTCATTGCTAGAGCTAGGCACGGGTACAGGTGAATCTGCTCAGCGCGTAATTAAACTGCACGCCGGTGCTAAGTTAGTTGGTATCGACGAGAGTCTAGAAATGCTAAAGGTTGCAAAGAAGGTTGTTCCTACGGCAACTCTAAATGTGTCAAGATTGCAAGACCCTCTACCCAAAGGTCTATTTGATGTTGTTTTCTCGGTACTAGCGGTCCATCATCTTAGCTCAGAAGAGAAAGAATCGCTTTTTCATCGTGTAGCAGCAGTCCTTAAGCCAGGTGGCAAGTTTGTACTTGGCGACTTAATTATCCCCGATGATTCTTCCGATATCGTTACATCAATTGATGGCGTGTATGATACTCCCTCTAGTCTTCATGAGCAGGTAGCATGGGTTAAGAACACCGGTCTAATACCAAGTGTGGTTTGGACCGATCGAGACCTTGCCGTCATAGTTGGCGAATCTCCTGTTTAAATTGTGGCTAGTGAATATTTCAAATCCGTGTGTCCCTATATGATTCTGTAGGTTCAGGATTGGTATAATATGACTCATGTCGGTTAATCCGTATCTGCACGAGGTTGCCATCACAGCTATTATCGTTAAAGATGGCAAGTTTCTTATTACTCGGCGGGTAAAAACCAAAAAGCGCTTTCCTGGCATGTGGACTGTTCCTGGCGGCAGGCTTCAGGCTGGTGATTATTTGGACCTACCAAAAGACACCGAAAACTACTGGTATAACGTACTAGAGCGGACTCTAAAGCGTGAGGCTCAGGAAGAGGTAGGTCTGGATATTAAAAACATCGAATATCTAACCAGTCTGGCTACAGTACACGCCGATGGCAATCCATCTTTAGTAATCTCTTGTTTGGCAGATTATAACTCTGGCGATATTAAACTTCAGGCCGAAGAAACAGACAAGTTTGCATGGGTAAGCCTAGAAGAGGCCAAAGATTATAAATTGATAGATGGAATATACGACGAGCTGGTTATGGCGGCCAACAAACTAAAAGGCCTAAAAACCGATTGGCAAAGATTTTAGTTTTCATTGCTAACATCGCCGTCTAAAGACTCGATAGTCCATGTAGTTAAAAAGACCTTTTCTAGGTGATTTTAAAGGGTTGCATTGCCATTGCCTATAAGCGCTGCGTGGTAAAATAGAGGTAGGGCAGGAGGGTAACAACTTGTCCGGCCAGGGGGTGTTCAAAGCTTATTCTCAGCATTGCGTGGCACACTCTAGTTAGTCATTAAAACAAACCAAGAAGGAGAGTGAAAATGACAGACAAATCCGATAAAGAGCAAATTAAAGACATTGTTAACAATGTATCCTTACTACGAGATTTAAAGCAGTGGGAGCGCCTGGAACACCTGTTTGTTAAGCAACCGTTTATTGATGATAAAGCCCTTAGCGGCGAAACGCCGGCAGTAGTTCCCAAAAAACACTTGATTGATGGCTGGCGCAAAGAAATTGGTGCTTATTTTTACTCTACCCGGCACTTTATCCGCCGCTTATCGATGCGGATGCTCAATTCGCACCGAGCCAAGGTTACTACCAGCATAGAACACGTTCATTATGTCGCCGACAGGGGTGACCGCTACGCTTGGACGGTTAAAGGCAGCATAGATTACATTCTAATAAAGACTACCAATGGTACTTGGAAAATTAGCCAGATGATTTTTAGACTTAGCGATCAATCGGTTCGACCCATCGGCGCAGCCGCCTAAGAATTCGACTCTAGACGTTCGAAGTTAGACGTTCGAAACCCTAACTCCTATTGTCTAACGTCTAGCATCTAATTTGCGCTACAATTAGGCGTGAGTAAGCACATGCATATTAACGGTGGAATCAAATAGTGAATGTTTTTATAATTTACTCGCACCACGAGCCTAGCTCTTTTACTTCGGCCATGAAAAACTTGGCTACCGAGGTATTGGGGCAGCAGGGGCACAGCGTGGTCATTAGCGATTTATACGGGCAGGGCTTTAGCCCGCTGGCCCAAAAGTGGGACTTTGTTACCACGAGTGGGCGGCATTTTAACTACATGTTCGAACAAAAACATGCCGCCAATTTAGACCTAGCTTTCTCGCCAGACATTTTGGGCGAGGTTCAAAAGCTGCGTTCGGCAGATTTGGTTCTTTTTGTTACACCCATCTGGTGGTTTAGTGTGCCGGCTATCTTAAAAGGCTGGTTTGACCGTGTTTTGGCTATGGGTGTGGCGTGGGACGGTGGCAAAATTTATGAAGATGGATTGTTGCGCGGTAAGCAAGCAATGATAATTGCTGCAGCCGGGGGACCGGCCGAATATTATCACGAGCAGGGGCGCCACCGGGCTACCGCGGTGCAGGTTTTGCACCCAATTAACCACGGTACGCTGGCCTTTTGCGGCCTAGACGTACATGAGCCGTTTGTAGCCATGAACGTGCTTGGCCAAGACACATCGGCCCGGGCCAAAACCTTAACAGAACTTCAGTTTAGACTAGAGCACCTTTTTGATAGCCCCGAATGGCTGATTCGCTTCAACTGATACCAAAAGAGGACGGACCTTGGAAAAAAGAAGGTAAAACTTAGTAGTTTTTACAAAAAAACTCTTTGTTTTTTTCCAAGGTCCGTCCTCTCAGCGACTAGAGAACTTTCCGTGCAGACGGGCTAGTTCGTCGAACATTTTTTTTAAATTATCATTGGCAGATGGGTGAGTTGGTTGGCCATCGGGGCCAAATGATGCC
>JAYSLE010000034.1:0-4821 GCA_043725845.1 Candidatus Saccharimonadota bacterium | reverse complement strand
GGGAACAGACGCAGTTTATGATCAAACCTATTTTAAAAGATTCGCCAAAGATACTCCGCGCGGGTACGGAGTTGAACTTGTGATTTTAGTAGACGAAGTAGAGGCTTATTATGACAAAGTAAAAAACCAAGCCAATGTGGTTGAGCCTTTGGCACTTAGGCCGTGGGGCAGCAAAGATTTCAGAACTGCCGATCCGTTCGGCTATTACTTGCGTTTTACCAGCAAGCACAACATCTTGGATAACTCCAACGCGGTAGACTAGGGAATGCTTAACAAGTCAAGTATTTTATGGAAGATGTCCCAAAACTAATAATTATTCGAGGGCCCAGCGGGGCGGGCAAGAGCACAGTGTCTAAAACACTACTAAAACAGAGCGATCGTAAGACTTTGCTTGTCTCTGAAGATCAAATCCGCAAGATGTTTAACGATAACCATTTGCCTGGCCATACCGCCAGCAAGGAATTAAGCGTTTATTCCGTATTGCTTGGTCTAAGAGAGGGATACGACGTTATTCTGGAGGGAATTTTAAACATTAAGACCAGCCAGGAACGACTAGGTAAAATTCTAAAAGCTCATGCAAAAGAGAATTATTTTTTCTACTTAGATGTCAGCTACGACGAAACGTTGCGCCGCCATGCAACTCGTCCAGAAAAAGCTGAATTTAGTACGGATGCTATGAAAGAATGGTGGGATTACGCTTCGCCCTCCGGCCAATCGACTGAAGTTGTAATTCCAGAGAGTTCATCGCTGAAAGAAACCGTAGCATCAATCGCCGCATCGGCAGGCTTAAACCTAAAAACAGCGTAGAATTAGATTATGAAATTAGATCGGCAAACCGTAGTTTTAACAGGTGGCAGTAGCGGCATAGGTGCGGCGCTTCTTCAAGAACTAGCAGGCAGGGATCTAAAGATTTTCTGTATAGACATTCAAAATCCTAAAACGCCAATTGCCGATGTCGAGTATATTCAAGCAGATTTAACAAACGAGGTAGCTGTAAAAGATGCCATATCGCAAGTGAGCGGCAGGATAGACCTACTAATTCTGAGTGTTGGGATTATGCGCAGAGGCACCATATTTGAATCATCAGAAACAGATTATGATTTACTCATGGACACCAATGTTAAATCTGCCTGGCTAACGCTTAAGTACGCCAAGCCAAAGCTAAATGTCGAGGCTACGATAGTCCAAATGTCTTCTGGGCATGTTCTGCACCCGGAGCCGGATCCCGGGCTATACACCCTCAGCAAAATGGCTGTTACGGCTCTGGCTGAAGTATTGAAGCTGACTGTTCCCGAATGCGATGTAAAATTGGTTTATCCTGGACCGGTTCTGACTCCGTTACTGCTTGAGGGCAGAACCGAACAAGATAAAGAACGAATAGTAAACATCGCCCAAGACCCAAAAATTATCGCCGGTAAAATCGTGGAACTGATAGAATCCGAGTATAAAACTCTAAAATTCGTACACGACCAAAACGAATATATATTTGAATAGCTACAGATTCCTAAAACCAGCGTAAAATTGGAAAATGACAGAGCAATTGCCCGAACAACAGCCAGAGGTTAAAAAACTAACAATTGCTGAGTTAATTTCTATCTGCCAAGGGATCTTGACTCCAGAGGATGTCCGCGACCTAGAAGAGATGCGACTAGACGAGGCTATTGGCCACCTCAGGTTTATTTTGCCGGATTATGGATATGATCCAGAAGAGTTTTTGCTTTCTATCGGCATTATTGAACTATACAAACCGACCAACAACGCGCCGCCGAGCAGTAGAAAATAGCCAGGATTCCCAAAAACCGCGTGGAGTAAAATGGAAGTATGAATATAAAGAAATTTTCAGCGCTGACGCTAGGTGTAACCGTGGTTATCGTGGCAGCTATAGTGCTATGGGCTAACCACACCCCAAAAACCAACCAGTCTGCCAGCCAATCGCCGGCAGCCAGCTCCAGCAAGACATCGGGGACCAGCCTGGATTATTCCAACCGTGGGCTTAGCAAATTTCCAAAAGAAATCCTTAATAACCGGAGCGCGGTATCGCTTAATTTATCGCACAACAATCTAACAGGGGCGTTGCCGGCTGAGATTAAGAACCTGGCTAATCTGCAAACCTTAGATGTCAGCTATAACAATATGACTGGCATTCCGGCCGAAATCGGCCAAATGAAAAACCTTAAAGTACTCAATTATTCCTATAACCAAATAACCGGCCTGCCGCTGGAAATGGGTAACCTTACGCAGCTGCAATTGCTGGATTTATCCGGCAACCCCAATGTCAGCCAGCACGACCTAAGACTGATAAAACCCAAATTGCCCGACACCCAGATAAAACTCTAAAAAACTTAAACCTGCGTAGAATTAAGGCAGATGAAGGCGGAAGATATTCAAAAAAAGCTGGATGGCTTGGCTGATCCTAAAAAGGCCCAGGTAGCCCAGCGGTTTTTTAAAACCGGCGAATGGCAATACGGGGCAGGCGACAAATTTATTGGCATCCGCGTACCGGTAATTCGATCCGTTTGTAAGCAGTTTAAAGATTTGCCACTAGCCCAAATAGAAAAACTTTTGTCCAGCCCAATTCATGAACACCGCCTGGCAGCGCTAATTATCATGGCCGAACAGGCTAAGAAGGCCGACACAGTGCATAAAAAGCAGCTTTACGAATCGTATCTAGCCAACGTTAACCATATAAACAACTGGGATTTGGTGGATACTAGCGCACCAATGGTTGTTGGCGGCTACTTGCTTGATAAAAGCCATGCACCGCTCTATAAAATGGCGCGCTCTAAAAACCTGTGGCAAAAGCGCATCGCCCTGATTAGCACTCTGCACTTTATCCGGGCTGGACAGCTTGATGACACTTTTGCTCTAGCTAAAATACTGCTGTGCGACGACCACGATCTAATACATAAGGCCGTTGGCTGGATGCTGCGCTGCGCCGGCGATATGGATAGAGCCAGGCTGCTAAAGTTTTTGGATAGCTATGCGCCGCAAATGCGCCGCACGGCACTGCGCTACAGCCTAGAACACCTAACTGCCAGTCAAAAGCAGCGCTATATGAACCAAAAATGAGAAAATGGTGTAGTATTAGGTGCAACTGAATAATTTAGGGAGATAAAATATGGACGTTGAACACAAACGTGGCGAGGGGTTAATTATAACATTGGATGAAACTGATATGGTCGAACTGAGGCAGGATGGGCGATGCAGTGAGCGTAGTAATACTAATGGGATAACTCTTGATGCTGTGACTAGTTTAAGGGTTGTCCTTGGCAGAGATGACAATCAGCTACCATCAGCTGTTTTTGAGGGTGCCGATTTAAAAATAGAACTCCCCGGGTTGGTAATGCCAACTACCATAGCCCACGAACAAATCACAGGTGCAAATGGCGGTGTAAGAGGCGAGGTGTTTGGCAACGAGGGCGTAATCTTAATTCGCAAAGCCGCAGAGGCCGAGCGGGCTGCCTAAATTGAAAATTAAAAATTAGGCAACTCGGACAAATTTTACTATTTAGTTGCCTTTATAGCTGATGTTACAATTCCTAATACTATGAGGCAAAGGCAGGCGCTTAGCGTCATGATGGGCGGGGCAAATGTGTTTTTAACTGGTGCCCCGGGGGCTGGTAAAACCTATGTGCTTAACCAGTTTGTAAAACTGGCCCAGCAGGCTGGCAAACGAGTAGCCGTTACCGCCAGCACCGGCATTGCCGCCACCCATATTGGCGGGACTACTATTCATTCTTGGTCCGGCATTGGTATAAGCAGTAGCCTAGAGCG
This sequence comes from Candidatus Saccharimonadota bacterium, assembly GCA_043725845.1. Classification (GTDB taxonomy): domain Bacteria; phylum Patescibacteriota; class Saccharimonadia; order Saccharimonadales; family UBA10212; genus JAYSLE01. The sequence goes on along the minus strand of JAYSLE010000034.1, from coordinate 1,047 downwards.
GCACGAATCAGAACGCCTAGCTGCTGCCAACAAACTTATAAAACGATACAACGGAGTGGATATTTTAGTAATAGACGAGGTTTCTATGCTAGACGGCGCCCGGCTAGACACCATTAACGGCCTAGCTAAACTACTGCGCCGAGAAGACGCGCCGTTTGGCGGCCTGCAGGTAATATTGGTAGGGGATTTGTTCCAACTACCTCCCGTGAATAGAGACAGCGACCAAATGGATTTTGCCCATACATCGGTGGCTTGGCAAGAACTGGCACCGCAAATTTGCTACATTACCGAACAGCACCGCCAATCTGGCAGCGACGGCCTGCTAGAGCTGCTAGAGGCCATGCGCAGTGGAGATCTAGAGGAGTTTCACCAAGAACTATTATCTTCTCGCTTGGCTCTTCAGCCACCAGCCGATGCCGCCATCACCCGGCTTTATGCCCACAATATAGATGTTGACAGCATCAACCAAGGCCATCTAGAGTCTTTGCCGGCCAAAGCCCACGTCTACCCGTCCCAAACCAAAGGCCGCAAAGCCAAAATCGAACAATTAGCAAAAGGTATTTTAGCGCCAGAGGTATTAGAACTTAAAGAGGGTGCCGAGGTGATGTTTATAGCCAACAACTTTGCCGAGGGTTTTGTAAACGGCAGCCGCGGCCAAGTTATTGGCTTTAAGGACGATTTACCTATGGTAAGGTTGGCCGGCAGCCAGCGTATTATTAAAGTAGAACCGCACAGCTGGAACCTAACCGAGGACGAAAAAAAATTAGCCGAAGTAACCCAACTGCCGCTACGCCTAGCCTGGGCCATCACCATACATAAAAGTCAGGGCATGAGCCTAGACGCCGCCGAGATAGATCTTAGTAAAACTTTTACGCCCGGCATGGGATATGTGGCGCTTAGCCGTGTCCGTTCGCTAGGCGGCATCTACCTACAGGGCATTAATGCTATGGCCTTAACCTTGCACCCTGATATTTACGAATTCGATAAGGCTTTGCGCCGGGCCTCGGCTAGCCTAGCAGCCACCACCGAAGATCTTGTTGATGAGCC
>JAYSLE010000033.1:0-2712 GCA_043725845.1 Candidatus Saccharimonadota bacterium | reverse complement strand
TAGATAAACTAGAGGCAAAAGGCATAATAGGCCCAGCGAACAACGCCCAACCAAGATTAGTAAATATCTAAGTTCAAAGTTAAAACTAGGAATTTCTCTCATTTATCCTGAGCTAACTTTAACGGATCGGCTGCTGGTCTGTTGACAAAGTGGTGAGAAAAGTTTAGTTTATAATTCTTATGACAGAAACAACCGACGGGGGTAATCCGTATATATTTAGCGAGTTAAGAGATGTAATCTTCACCGGAGAAGACAGAGCGGCTGCCATTATTGGCTATGATACAAATCTACCTAAAGATAAGGCCAGAGAAAAGCTCTCGGACGAATATGGCCTACCGCCTGAGAAAATATTTTTGGACGGAGAGACCGGAGGGAGCAAAGCTTCAAGGTTGGCAGTCGGGTTTTCTAAATGGCGCTCTAACTGGGATCCGCACTCCAAAACTGCCGACCCCAACATGAACTAAATCAACTAATCGCATTCTGGTAATAAAAATCATCCTGTTGGGTGTTGCCCCCGGGAGTCTCCTAAAGGAGAACCCCGGGGGCCTGCACGTCACTTGGTGTTTCCCCAGTACACCCTTTCGAGGGGCGAGATGATGCTTGTACCAACCACCCAGGCCTGAGCCTGGAAGCAGTACACCGGGTCGCCGTAGCCGCCGCCCTTGCGGGGGTCCGGCACCTTGAGGTGCAGCTGGAGCGAGCGGGTACTACTGGTCGAGGCGCTGGGCATAGACGTCCATTCCAGGACGAAGCCTCGAGCGTAGGACACCAACTTTTCGGCGCTGGGCTTCATGTGCCGAGTGCGGCGCGCAAGTTGGAAGGGCACGCTGTTGAACTGCTCGCACTGGGTCATGCTGACCGTAATGCCTTGGACAGGCCAGGCGGCCAGCGAGTGCAGCCGGATGGTCAGGTTGATGGTCGACCCTACGGCCGTGCCGGATTGATCGGATTCGATTGCCATCCGGAATACTGCGGTGCTCTTGGCCGAAGCGGCGTTAGCCGCAGCAGCACAAGTAAGCAAGGCAAGAACCGCAAACAGTGTACTCCTGATACGCATCTGCATGCTCCTTCAGGGACGGGGTGTGAGGTGCTCCCGGGTGGGAGCAGTGCTCTTACCACCCAAGATAGTACTATTTTACCATATATATCATAAAAGCACAAACCCTCTTAGCCGGTTACCGGGCCATCAATAACACAGCCCGGCGAGGCATAGGAACTGGCAAGCGGATAAACCGTTCCGCCGGTGTAGGTGTTCCAGGCTTCGTGTAGGGCATTAAGTTTTTTGCCAATATCGGCTTTAATGGACGGATCTAAATATTTAAAGAGGCATAGATGCTGGGCCACGCTGCCACTGGGGTGCAACAGACCGATCTCTAATATGCCAAAGCCTTCTTTGGGCGAACCATGCGGGCTAACATCGGCAATGTATTGCCCACCTTTTACGTAGTCGCCCACCTTTACCTTAACGTTTATTACGTGCTCGGTCTCGTAAATATAGGAGCTTTTAAGATCGCTGGCCACCATTATTGATGAATCGCCGCTATAGAGAGTCACTACTTTAATCACCACGCCGTCTACTAGCGACTGAACCTTAACATCTAGGGGCATGGCAAAAGTTGGCTGCGGGTTACGCTTTGTGGGGTCTGGAGTGCGTGGATCTTGTTGGCCAAAATCGCCGATGATTTCGTTATCAAAAAAATTGGCATGTGTGAATTCCATGTCACCGGCCCGGTTGGTGGCCGGATTGTAATAATCCAGGTTAAAACCAATGCTTTTAAGCGGCAATATCTTTCCGCCTTGAGTTTGGTCGTCTTTGGTACCAGTATGGCCAGTAGCCGAGTTTGTGGTAGTGGCTTTAGTTTTGGAGTTGTGTTTTGAATAAATCTGCCAGCCCGCAGCACCAATAGCCGCTATCACAATCAATATTATCAAAAGCTCTAGATGAGCAAAGCCACGCTGACGCCTGATTAGCATAAGCTTATTTTAGCACCGAAAACTAAGAACTATCTCTATCGAACTATAAAATATAACTAGCTAAGATATCTTCGAGGATTGATGGCTACCGGCTTTGGAGTTCTTTCGAGTTGAAAAACTTTACTAAAATCCCTGAATTGTCCCAAAAAACCAACCAGCATATGTTCCGGAGTATCCGGCATAGACTCCAGCTTTGTTACAACACTCGATAATTCGTCTGTATCTTTAATTAGCCTTAAAAGTTTCCGAACCGATTGCTTTTGTTCCAGATGACGCGCTTCGCGCTGGGCAGCAAATTCTTCGGGTGTTTGACCGGCAGCAACCACATGCGCCGGCTTATAAACTTCTAGGGCTTCGATTGCTTGCTCCGAAACGGTTATCAGGCCAATATGGGTAAACCAATCTTGGCGTTCTGGGGAATAATAAAAATATGCGCCAATATCATAAAGGTCTCTGCTTGTAATGTCATATTTTTCAGAGACAGGTGCTTTGTCCGGCGATACCAGTTGTTCGTGGTTTCTTTCCATAAACCCTTTCTATTAAATATATTTTATCATATTTATTCAAATACGACAACCTGGTTGACTATTGTTAAGCTCTCCGGAAAATAACCCCTTAGCATGATAAAATACAGCCAGTGGAATTTAATTGGCTGATAGCAGTTGGGTTGTTTTTTGTATCTGCGGCATTGGACGCAGTCTTTGCGCTTTATACCGTGGCAATAATGAATTCCAAGCC
>JAYSLE010000032.1:0-7833 GCA_043725845.1 Candidatus Saccharimonadota bacterium | reverse complement strand
AATAGCGTCAATCACCACACTTTCTGCTATGTGAGCCTCGCCAACTGCATCTAGTGCCTGCGTTACATTGTCGTAGCCACGAAATACTTCCTGAAGCTCTGGTGCTACAAAACTAACTACTACTCCAGGAATAGCGGACCTCTTTCGGGGAGTTACCGAAATACGCCCACCTGTATCTAGCTCTTCCTCATAAAAGTCACGCCCATACTGACCGCCTGGTCCGTCGAAATTCGCTTCCGTTAACAGGACCTTGTACATTCGTCTTATTTTACGATCTTGGTAACAACGCCGGCGCCAACGGTTCGGCCGCCCTCGCGGATAGCAAAGCGCAGGCCTTGATCCATAGCGATTGGTTGTAGTAGCTTAACCTTAAAGGTTACGGTGTCGCCCGGCATTACCATTTCTTTATCGGCTGGCAGTTCAACTTCGCCGGTAACATCGGTGGTTCGGAAGTAAAACTGCGGCTTGTAGCCCTTAAAGAATGGTGTATGTCGGCCGCCTTCTTCTTTGGTCAAAATATAGACCTCGGAATCAAATTCGGTGTGCGGGGTGATGGTTCCGGGCTTACAAAGCACCTGTCCTCGTTCAATATCGTCGCGCTCAATGCCTCTTAGCAAAATACCAACGTTATCGCCGGCTTGGCCTTGGTCTAGGTTCTTTTTGAACATTTCTACACCGGTAACAACGGTCTTTTTGGTAGGTCGGATTCCAACAATCTCTATCTCTTCGTTAACCTTTACAACTCCGGTCTCAATTCGGCCGGTAGCAACTGTACCGCGACCTTTAATACTAAACACGTCCTCGATAGCCATCATGAAAGGCTTCTCTAAATCGCGCTTAGGCTCTGGCAAAAAGTCGTCCATCGCCTTAACTAGTTCCATAATGGCGTCCTCATTTGCGGCGTCGCCTTCTAGAGCCTTGGTGGCAGAACCTTTGATGATTGGGGCGTTTTCGTCAAAATCGTACTTCTTTAGCAGTTCGCGGACATCTGCCTCTACCAGCTCTACTAGCTCGGGGTCGGCAAGGTCCATCTTGTTTAGGAAAACTAGGATTGATGGCACACCAACTTGCTTGGCAAGTAGAACGTGTTCGCGGGTTTGGGGCATAGGACCATCAGCGGCAGAAACTACCAAAATAGCTCCGTCAATCTGGGCAGCACCGGTAATCATGTTTTTAATGTAGTCGGCGTGGCCGGGCATATCTACGTGGGCGTAGTGGCGCTTTTCGCTTTCGTACTCGTTGTGAGAAGTAGCGATTGTAATTCCACGAGCTTTTTCCTCTGGTGCGTTATCGATCTGATCATAAGCAACAGCCTTGTTGATATCGCTAGGTAATTTCTTAGATAGCACCATGGTAATAGCGGCGGTTAGTGATGTTTTGCCGTGGTCAACGTGGCCCATGGTTCCTACGTTTACGTGCGGCTTGCTGCGGTCGAAATCTGCCATTTGAGTTGTATCTCCTAAAATGAATTATTAGTTAGTTTTTTGTGATAAGCGCATTAAAAACAGCACCCACACAATTTACCCCGTTATTATAAGTTAAAAAGGTCATCTTTGTAAAGAGTTTTAATCCGTCTGGGGGTTTTGTGTTTTGGCCAGCGCAACCACTTCTTCAATAATTCCTACGTCATCTGGGCTAATGACTGGTTTATCTAGTTCTATCGCTAAATCAGACCCGATGCCTCCTGCCACCTGGATAATCTCGGTTTTTTCTTCGTTTCTATAAGCACCGATTTTCCAATCAGTCCCCTTGTTAAGCCTGTAAATAAAGCCTTTGTCTGACCCTTCGTGGTCTCTAATATATCTAACGGTTACGCCAACACCGACCAGACCAGTTGCTATTAACAAGGCCTTTTTAAGGCGATCAACATCGCCGGGCAGTAGTTCCATTGTTATTTGCCGGATTTGGCAATGATATCTTGGGCTACGTTGCCCGGAACATCGGCGTAGTGATCTAATTCCATAGAACTAGATGCTCGGCCTTGGGTAGAGCTGCGCAGGTTGGTGGTATAACCAAACATCTCGCCAAGTGGTACAAAGGCGGTGATTTGTTTAATTCCGCCTTGTAGATCGTCCATGCTTTCTACTCGGCCGCGCTTGCTATTAAGATCCCCAATAACATCACCCATAAAATCTTCTGGCGTAACGACAACAATTTTCATGATCGGCTCTAGAATGACTGGACCGGCGTTTTTAACTCCAGCTTGCACAGCCATAGAACCCGCAATTTTAAAGGCCATTTCTGATGAGTCGACATCGTGGTAGCTACCATCGTAAAGCTCTGCCTTAACATCTACCACTGGATAGCCAGCGATAACACCGTTAGCTAGTGCTTCTTCTATCCCAGCCTTAACAGCCGAGATATATTCGCTCGGTACAGCACCGCCCTTGATATTGTTAACAAATTCAAAGCCTTTGCCGCCTTCGTTTTGTGAAATTCTCAGCCAAACGTGGCCGTATTGTCCGCGGCCACCGGTTTGCTTGATGTATTTGCCTTCGGCCTCGACGCCGTCTTTACGGATAGTTTCGCGGTAAGCTACTTGCGGTTGGCCAATGTTGGCTTCTACGGTAAATTCGCGTTTCATTCTATCGACAATAATGTCCAGGTGCAGTTCGCCCATGCCAGATATGATAGTCTGGCCGGTTTCGTGGTCAGCCTTGATCCGGAAAGTTGGGTCTTCCTCTGCCAGTCTCTGCAAAGCGACACCCATTTTTTCTTGATCAGCCTTGGTTTTTGGCTCGATAGCAATACTAACCGGGGGTTCGGGGAAAGTAATGCTTTCTAGAATGATTGGATTGGCGGGGTCACACAGAGTGTTGCCGGTAGTGGTAGCTTTTAGGCCTACAATGGCGGCAATGTCGCCGGCCTCTACCTCTGTTACGTCTTCGCGCTTATCGGCCTGCATACGCACAATTCGGCCAACCCTTTCTTTTTCGTTGGTGGAACTGTTTAAAATATAGCTGCCGGCGGTAACTTTGCCGGAATATACTCGGAAAAAAGCTAGCTTGCCGACAAATGGGTCGGTAGCGATTTTAAAAGCCAGGGCCGCGAAAGGTTCGGCGGCACTAGGTTTACGCTCGATCTCGTCGCCGTTTTTAGGGTTAACACCCCAGGTGCTGGTGAGGTCTAGCGGGTTTGGCAAAAAGTCGTTAACAGCGTCTAGAAGTTTTTCTACAATAACGCCCCGACCATCGCCGCCAGATACGGCAAAAAACTTGGCGGTTAGCGTGGCGGTGCGGATAGCCTGCATAATTTCGGCTTCGCTTAGGCCTTCCTCACCAACTTCGAAGTATTTTTCTAGAATTGTTTCATCTTCGGCCACGGCGTTTTCTACAAGTAGGCTGCGGTATCTTTGGGCCTTTTCCAGCATATCGGCCGGGACTTCGCCCTCTACCAGCTCGTGATCGGTAAAGTCTTTATAGGTGTAAGCCTTCATAGATATTAGATCAATCACACCGTTGATTGACTGCTCAAAACCAATAGGCAGATGAATTGGGAATGCGCGCTTATTCAGCCGGGCGTGAATGCTATCTAAACTTTTATAAAAATCGCCGCCGGTTTGGTTAATTTTGTTAATAAAACAGATACGCGGCACGCCGTATTTGTCGGCTTGGCGCCAAACCGTCTCGGACTGGCTTTCTACACCCATTTTGCCGTCAAAAACAACTACTGCACCGTCAAGTACACGCAGCGAACGCTCGACTTCTACAGTGAAGTCGATGTGGCCCGGGGTATCGATAATGTTAATCTTGTGGTCTTTCCAATAACAAGTCACCGCGGCGGCTGTAATAGTAATGCCACGTTCCTTTTCTTGGGCCATCCAGTCGGTGGTGGTTTCGCCTTCGTGCACAGCGCCAATTTTGTGCTTTAGGCCGGTACGGTAAAGAATGCCCTCGGTTGTGGTGGTTTTGCCGGCATCAATATGAGCAATAATGCCGATATTGCGCACCTTATCTAATTCGTATTTTTTATCTGCCATCTGGGTCCTTTTCTATGAGTTATGAGTCACGAGTGAAGAGTCAAGAGTTTTGGTCTTGTTAATCAATCCTGTTAAAAGCTTGTGACACTGAGTAGCTTTATCTTCTAAACCATTATGCTGGTTAACAGATAAAAATCCTACATCTCTGGCAACCAATAATTGAGCTTGTACTTCTTGCAGCGACGCCCTTGCCATATCGTAGAATCGCAGACGATCGGCAGTGGTCCTTCTACCGAATCCTTCGGCTATATTTGAAATAATCGAAACAACAGCCCGTCTGATTTGGTTAGTGAGGCCAAATTGCTCTTTAGCCGGAAATCCAGCCGTAGCATTGTAAATTTCGATTACAAGTTCGTGAGATTTTTGCCATGCAATGATGTCTCTAAAATCACGGATAGTGCCAGTTTTAGCGTCTTGACTCATGACTCTTAGCCTCTTGCCTCTGCCTAAGTCCTCGCAAAGTGGGCGTAGGCGCGGTTGGCCTCGGCCATTCGGTGGGTATCTTCTTTTTTCTTTACGGCTTCGCCGGCGCTGTTGTAGGCGTCTACTAGCTCCAGAGCTATGCGGTCTTCCATACTCATGCCACTACGCTTGCGGGCGGCCTCGGTAAACCACATAACTGCTAAGTGCTGTTGGCGTTGGCCCCGTACTTCGAAAGGAATCTGATAGTTGGCACCACCGACACGGCGAGAGCGGGTTTCTAGGTGCGGCTGAATGTTCTTCATGGCTTGTTCAAAAACTTCCATGGGGTTTTGAACTTTTAGCTTATCGGCCGCTTTTTGCATGCCATTATAAACCAGTCGTTCAGCTAACTGCTTTTTGCCGTCTAGCATTACGCGGTTAATTAGCTTAGATACCGCACTGCTGTTATATAGGCGGTCTGGTGCGGCGTCACGTACTAGCGCTTTCGTAGTCTTCCTAGGCATCGTCTCGCCTATCTAAACCTTCAAGGCCTGTTAGTGACACGTCAAAAGCGTTCGGATCTGTACTTGCAACCGTTTCAACGGCAGCATCGCCAAAATGTTCTATAAGACGCTCAACTTGAACCCCATCTAAAAGTGCTTCCTCAATTTGATGTCTGGTTGACTCAGGCAGTGGTGTCTTGGGTGTGCCCTCGCCGCTAAAGTCTTGCTCCACCGGGCCCGACCATACGCCTAATTCAAATCCTTGTTCCATGGTTATTTACCCTTCTTAGCTCCATATTTACTGCGGCCGCGTTTGCGGTTTTGGACGCCCTGTAAATCGAGTGATCCACGCACGATGTGATAACGGACACCGGGAAGATCTGGGACCCTGCCGCCGCGCACTAAAACTACGGCGTGTTCCTGCAAATTGTGGCCCTCGCCGCCAATGTAGGCCCAAACTTCGTGGCCATTGGTTAGGCGCACACGGGCCACTTTGCGCAGCGCCGAGTTAGGCTTTTTAGGAGTTTTGGTGGTTACACGAATACAGACACCACGCTTAAACGGCGCTGGTTTTTCGTACACCTTGGTCTTTAGATTGTTGGTGACACGCTGAAGAGCCGGCGATTTAGTCTTGCCGGTTGAGCTTTTGCGAGGTCTTCTGACCAATTGGTTTACTGTGGGCACTTTAAACTACTCCTGTAATTCGGACTGATTCTATCATCTATCCACCTCTGTTGCAACCGCTTTGGCTTTTTCGGATGCATCCATCGCACTACGCGCGCCAGTACCTACCGGAATGCGGCGGCCCAGAATAACGTTTTCTTTAAGGCCGTATAGTTTATCTACTTTACCACTGGTGGCAGCAGCAATTAACACGCGGGTGGTATCTTGGAAAGACGCGGCGCTTAGGAACGAATCGGTCGACAGCGAAGCCTTGGTAATACCTAGTAGTAATTGGTTGTACTTGACTAGGTTCTTTTTCTTAGCAGCTAGTTGTTCGTTAGCCTCGACCACCGCCAGCTTGCTGGCAATATCGCCGGTAATAAACTGGCTGCCACCGGAATCTTCTATCTGTACGCGGCTAAACATTTGGCGGACAATAACTTCTAGGTGCTTATCGGAGATAGTCTGGCCTTGACTACCAAAAATATAGAGAATCTCGTTCATTATGTAGCGCTGCGTGGCTTCTACACCCTGTAGGCGCATTAATTCATGTAGGTTTATAGAACCGTTAGATAGTCTTTGACCGGCTTCTACAACCTGGCCGTCGGTTACCTGCAATTGCTTAAATCCAGGAATCTCGTAGCGAACCAGACTTTTGGCGGTAGGTGTAATAGTGACAGAGGTATCGGTAACAATAACTTTTCCGGCCATAGCAGCGGCTATTGGTTCGCTGCCGTCCTCGTGTGAGGCGACAATAGCCCCAATGGCAACTTCTTCACCGTCGGCAACATTAGCTTGGCGACCAGACAACGGATGCTTAATAGCTTTTTGATCTTTAGCGGTTACCTGAACGATATATTGATCGCCTTCTTCCCAGGTATTTACGGTGCCAGAAATGTCGGTTAGATAGGCCTGGCCCTTAGGTGTACGGACCTCAAGCAACTCTTCTACACGGGTAAGACCTTGGGTCACATCGTCGCCCATAATTACGGCGCCGGCACGGTGTTTAGAGTCTAGCGAAAGCTGAGTACCGGGTTCGCCGATACTTTGAGCGGCAATTACGCCAATTGGGTAATCGCTGGCAACAAGTTCGCCAGTAGCTAGGTCTACCCCGTAGCTTTCACGGCTAACCCCGCGCACATCGGTGCAGCTTAGCGCACTCATGATCCGAACAACATCAACCGAAGCGTCTTCCTCTATGGCGGTGGCGATTTCGCGGGTGATTGGCTGGCCAGCCTTAATATGCTTTTTAACATTTTCGGCAGTAAAGCGGCCCTCTAGACGAGTAGCAAATTCGCTGTTCACGATTTCGGAATCGGCACGATAAAGTGGAAAACCGGGATCATCGGCGGTACGTTCTATAGTAAAGACGTCTTGGGCTACATCTACCAAACGACGGGTCAAATAACCAGAGTCGGCGGTGCGCAGCGCAATATCAATCAACGACTTACGGGTACCACGGGTGGCAGTGAAATATTCTAAAGGTGTAAGACCATATTTATAGTTACTCTTAACAGGTAGTTCGATAGGGCGACCCGAGGCATCGGCGCGGATACCAATCATGCCTACAGAGTCTTTCATCTGGCTGATGTTACCGCGGGCACCAGAGTTTACAGCTATCGACATGGTGTTTTCTTCGTTAGCAAATTGCTCGGATAGGGATTTTTCTACCCGGGCGTCAATTTCGGTCCAAGTTTCTACGGTTAATCGGTAGCGCTCGTCGTCGGTAATGAAACCGGCTTCGAACTGCTGAGAAATCTTCGTGGCTTTTGCTTCGCCGTCAGCTACTAAGCCATCAAGGGTTTTAAGGTCGGCAAAATCGCTCATTCCGATTGATAGACCGGATGTAGTAGCGTACTGAAAACCTAGATCTTTTAGATCATCGGCCAACAAAGCGGTAGCCGCTTGGCCATAGCGCTTATAGGCTCGAGCCATTACCGAGGCTAGTTTTTTCTTGGTCATGGCCTCGTTTTGGAAAGGAAAATCTTCTGGGAAAATTTCGTTAAATATCAGTCGGCCGGCGGTTGTTACACGGAGTTCACCCCTAAATGGCACCTCTACAGCTGTTTGAAGAGTTACTGTGCCGCCGTCTAGAGCCATGATTGTTTCTTCTAAGCTGCTAAAACTGCGTGGTTTTTTAACAACCGCGTTTGGCTTTTCGTAGGTTAGGTAATAGCAACCCAGCACGATGTCTTGTTCGATGTGCAAAATAGGCGAGCCGTCGGCTGGCTTTAGTAGGTTTTTGTTGGCAGCCATGATGTTTTTGGCCTCATCTTGGGCGGCGTC
>JAYSLE010000031.1:0-4741 GCA_043725845.1 Candidatus Saccharimonadota bacterium | reverse complement strand
CTTATGGGCTACTACTCTTTGTTCTGGTGTCGCTAGAGGTATGTGTGCTGATACTTAGGTTAGAGCTAGTACGCTTTTTATCGCCGGTGGAAGTAGTGGAATTAGTAATATCTACATGAGTAACCAGTCCATCGCTATTAGTAACAGTAGTTCTTACTGAGCCCTTATCTGGTGCAGTAATGGTTTGGCCGTCTACCGTAACTGAAGCGCTGGAATTATTATTAACATCTGTGTCATTAGAATTACTAGCTGAGTCAGAAGATACACCGGAGGCGGCATTTCCGTTGGCCAAGTTTTGGGTCTGGGCATCGGCAGCCGTAGAAGCTGAGCCCCCGTTAAGGTTTAATCCATTAGTACTTGCTGTGCCACCAGACCATACCAAAGCGGCTAGGGGAGCAACTAAAAAGGCCAGCACACCGGCTGACCACAGGGCAACTCTTTTACCTTTAGAAGAGGTAACAGTAGAACCAAAGGTATTGGCAATGCGGGCACTAATTAAACCGCGTCGCTTGTTCCACTGGCGCATACTGATCGATTTAAGAGTTCGCATACCTTATCTACCTCCATAGATTATTCCACCGCTTATCGGAACTTACCCGTTTTTATCTCTAAAACCCCACCCAGGGCTTTTGTTCTGAACCAAATTATAGCAAGCCGTATATGCATGAGCATTCCCAAAAGAGCCATAAAACAATGCTTTCGCTTTCTTAACAGACATATGTTCGTATACTTTTTCACAGCAGTTTTGTATTGACAAGGTTTGTGAAGAAGGACGGCATAAGCGTTGCTATCTATTCTCATAAAGTGCGACCGAGCGGGCGGTCATGGCACAGCTTATTTTTCATAAGCCGACCATGCCTTTTGTTCCCGCCAGCAGACACAATTTACCAAACAGCAAAAACTAGCACAGTTAGAAATATCACAATATATTATGGAAAAATGTGGAAAACATGTTCATAAGTGCATTGATCATTTTAGACAGAGAAAAGTGTCTAACATTGTTATGATTTAAACAACATTAATAGATATATACTTCTTATGTTAATTCAAATTTAGACATAAAATATCATTGTGTTTGTAACTACAAACACATTCATAACAATACAAAAAAACTACGATAACGCTTATAAATAAGTCCAAAACAAAAGTACAAAAAACTTACTCAAAGCTATTCAAAAGCCCCAGACAGACGCGCTGGTTTGCGCGCTAGTCTGGGGCTTGTCGTCTGCAGTGGTTGGGATCTTTGTTGTCTATGGCTGACACCGTCTGGCAGACGGGCAGCAACGATGTCTTGGCAACCCAATCGGAGGGTTGGTAGAACGGGTCAAAGTAGTACAGCCCGCTCTGCCAATCCTTCTTGAAAGGGTCGTCGAACATGTGAAACAGCGCCAAACCTACTACGCCGTCTTGTTGGCTAGCCAGACCGAAAGCTTGAATGTAGGCCGCCGCTTGTTGGGCTTCGCTAACCGCGTTGGGGTTAGCTTGGATGTCGTACCGATACTGCTGGGACTGTGGAATACGAGATTCGATCCCATATTCCGAGTACAGCAGCGGCGGTTGCCAGTCGAAGGCTTTGTTTAGAGCCGACCTTAGCAGCGGGTAGTCGGCCAGGCCAAGCTGTCCGCCGGGGTAGGGATGAAAGCTGAACCAATCAAACAGCGGTCCGCTTTCTTTTAGGTAGGCCATGGCCTGAGCCATACCAGCTATGAAGCCCAACGGGTTGTGGCTAGCCGCTAGGCCAGCGCCAACAACCGTTAAGTTTACGCCCAGTTTGGCCGCCTTGGACTTAAGGACCGGGTAGACCCGGGCCATCAGTTGCACATACTTGGTCGGCGCGATCCAGTTGCCGACCGAATCGTATTGGCGGTTCATGAACTGGGGCGTATTTACCTCGTTCATGATTTCGAAAACAAAGTCATGCACATCGGGTGTGCAGCCGTTTTCGCCGAACTGCCAGTACAAATAGTCATCTACGGTTTTGATGAACTGGGTGATGCCCGTCGACGACTCTGGCATGTAGCCAGGACGGCCGTCTCGGCGGACGCCGTAGATGGTGATGATGAGCTTGAGTTCGGCCGCTTGGGCGGCCTTAGCCGCCACGCACAGGCGGACCTGGTCGTTCTTGATCTCGGCCTGGCCGGGGCTGTAGGGCACAAAGATGCGCACAGAATTGAATCCGGCATGCGCAATTAGTAGGGCGCGCTGGTTGGCCATGTCTTGGTCTAGCACCCAAAGTCCATTGTCGACCTCTGCCGCGTAGGCAAAATCGGCGGATCGGTGGTGCTGGGAAGCTGCCTGAGCGGCAGCCGCCCCGGCCACTGCCAAAAGCAGGGCTAGGTAAACTACCAAGCGGAGCTTCACCTTAAAAGATCCTTTCCGTTGATGTTAAAGGACTTATCCAACTTTGGTGTTTTTTAATCACCGTCTTGCAGACTTGCTTCAGACTATAGTGGCTAGAGGTTTATCAGTCAAAAAACCTATTCACGCTAGATCCTGAAGTAATCAGATACCGAACTGTAACCTTTTTTACATCAGTTTAGGGTTGCTTACATCTGTTAAAACTGCTAAGATTATGTAGGTCGTTTGAGTACGGCCAGTTTGTTAGTAAGGGACCGGCAAGTAAAGCTAATATTCTGGGCTTACTCAAAACTCTTTTCTAGGTGCAGGACTATTTATGTTCGCAGACCGGTGGAGTAAGAGTAAGTATGTAATTTAACAATTCGGCTATATGAGGCCACGCAAAGGTCTTATATAGATTTGAGAAAGAAGTCCAAAGCAGATTACCTATAAGCAATCTGTAATGGACACAAGCAAATGACAAACGGCAAATGCGGCTGCACTATATGGATGTAGCCGTGATTGGTGAAAACCAATAGCTAGTCATATGCACAATCAAGCTTGCGCTTTGCACAAGATTTACCATTTCTCATTTTCCATTTACCAATTAAGCATCATTTCTTATTTACCAGACACTGTTTGATAAATTTTAAATGGCAAATAATTTGGCTAATGTGAATTTGTTAAATTGGCAAATCTCGCGCAGAGCGCGAGTGGACGTAAAAAGTTACTCAAGCGCACATAAAGGATGCCTTGACGCAAGATACCGATGAAGGACGTAGTAGGCTGCGATAAGCCTCGGGGAGCTGCCTTAAAAGCTTTGAACCGAGGATGTCCGAATGGGGAAACCTCATTAGAGTTATGTCTAATGGCACCTGTCTGAATATATAGGACGGAGTTGTGGTAAGCAGGGGAACTGAAACATCTTAGTACCCTGAGGAAGAGAAAGTAAACAACGATTCCCGTAGTAGCGGCGAGCGAAACGGGATCAGCCCAAACCTTAATATCTTCCATCTGTTAATTCAGATGGATAAGTTGACAGACGAAAGTTATTAAGGGGTTGTGACAAACAATTAACCAGTCCCGCCCTTCTGCTTTGCAGAGTGGCGGGACTGCTGCAGGACCTGTCATTGTCCTCGCGTAAGGTTTAAAAATTTGCGGTGCGAGCGGAACGGTCTGGAAAGTCCGGCCATAGACAGTGAAAGCCTGGTATGCCAAGCGTCGCAAACCTTATCAATTGTTGGAGATTGGACGTTAGACGATGGACGTTAGAATTTTGATCATTCTAACTCCTAATGTCTATCTTCTAGCGTCTATCTCTTGTCGAGTAGATCGGGACACGTGAAATCCTGATTGAATCCGGGGGGTCCACCCTCCAAGGCTAAATATATCTTGCGATCGATAGTGAACAAGTACCGTGAGGGAAAGGTTAAAAGAACCCCGGATAGGGGAGTGAAATAGAGCCTGAAATTGTGTGCGTACAAGGAGTGGGAGTCCGCCTCGGCGGATGACCGCGTGCTTTTTGTAGAACGATCCAGCGAGTTAATTTCCAAGTGCAAGCTTAACCCATTTGGGGAAGGCATAGTGAAAGCGAGCCTTAATAGGGCGACTAAGTACTGGGAATTAGACCCGAAACCGAGTGACCTAACCATGGGCAGGCTGAAGCGCGCGTAAAAGCGCGTGGAGGGCCGCACCGTAGAGAATTGCAATACTCCCGGATGACCTGTGGTTAGAGGTGAAATGCCAATCGAACTCGGAGATAGCTGGTTCTCCTCGAAATAGCTTTAGGGCTAGCGTCGTGTGATTGATACGTGGGGTAGAGCTCTGTTTCGGGCTAGGGCCAGTGATGGTACCTACCCTTGACAAACTACGAATACGCGTATTTTCAGCACGGCAGTTAGAACGTGGGGGCTAAGCTCCACGCTCGAAAGGGAAACAGCCCAGATCGCCAGCTAAGGTCCCTAAATATACGCTCAGTGGGAAACGAGGTGAGATTTCTCTGACAATGAGGATGTTGGCTTAGAAGCAGCCATACATTTAAAGAGTGCGTAACAGCTCACTCATCAAGAGATCTTGCGCGGAAAATGTAACGGGGCTAAAGCGTATTACCGAAGCTGCGAGATTAGATGTTAGACATTGGACGTTAGGAGTTAGAATTTTTCTATCTTCGAGCGTCTATCGTCTAACGTCTAATCGGTAGAGGAGCGTTGATATCGCATCGAAGCAGAACTGTAAGGTTCTGTGGAGCGTTATCAAGTGAGAATGCTGGAATGAGTAACCATAAGGCAGGTGAGAATCCTGCCCACCGAAAGAGCAAGGTTTCCTGGGCCACGATAATCGTCCCAGGGTTAGTCGGTCCTAAGCCGAGGCGCGTAGCGTAGGCGATGGACAACGGGTTAATATT
>JAYSLE010000030.1:0-4962 GCA_043725845.1 Candidatus Saccharimonadota bacterium | reverse complement strand
CTTTGGCTTGGGGCTTGGTAAGTGCTACCCGGGCTACAACATTTTGCTGCGGGTCGCCCAAAAAGCCCTGCGCAAAGTTAAAGGTCACCACGTTATCGTTAGAGCCAATTACGTAGGTGTCCACCATTAAAATCGGTGCCTTATGCGGATCAAGCGTAAAGTTTACATTCTTTTGCTCATCATCTTTTTTATCATCTGCCATAGTTACTCCTTTACTTTATTTAATTGATAAGACCAAAGTTCTTCTGTCTTGCCGTTTCTTTCACGTTGAAATGTTTTAGTATACTTAAATCCGGCTTTTTCTAAAACACCCTTACTTGCATCGTTACCCACATATACATCTGCGACCAAAGCATCTATGTCTTGGTTCTCAAAAGCATATTTACTAAGCGCTTTTAGAGATCTTGTAGCATAGCCTTGGCCAGCGTGCTGTTCGCTTACTAAATATCCTACCTCTAAACTCCGGTCTTCACTAGGTTTCAGGTTAATGGTCCCTACCATTGTGTCGCCGTCCCACATTCCGAATCTAATTTTATCGGGTTCTTCGGGTTCAAGAATGCTTTTCAAAACATCGTCGACGGTAGCATATTTTGTGCCAGTATCATCTTGGCCACCAAGGTGTATTTGGCTTAGGTATTCTCTATTGAGTTCAAGTAAATCAAAATAAGTTTGTGCATCTTCGGGTATAAATTGCCTAAGTGCTAGTGTCCATCCGTACATTCTATTTCTATTCGAGGTGGCGAGGCGGTCTGTTCGCTCATGGGGTTAGGCGATTGATGTCGCGCGGGAACAAAATGGCTTCTTTTATATTAGCCAGGCCGATGGTTTTTTCTACCAAACGGTCGATGCCAAAGCCACAGCCGCCGTGGGCTGGCAAGCCAAATTTAAACGCTTGCAAGTAGTACTGATAGCCGGGGTGCTCGGAGTCTAGGCCAGCCGCTTTAATTTGCTCGACTATCTTTTCGTAAATATTTTCCCGCATTGGGCAAGTGGCTATCTCGAGTCCACGGAATAATAAATCAGCCCACATCACCGTTTGGCCGTCGTCGCTAAGTTTGTGATAAAACTTCATTGCCTCTTTAGGGAAATTGGTAACAAACACAGCCTCGCAGCCCTGCTCTTTTTTGGCATGCTCGCAGATCCACTTTTCTTCGTCTGGAATAAGGTCTTTTTCTTTGGTTACATCATTGCCGGTGGCTTTACTGTAAAGTTCGTGCACTTGGGCTACTGTGTATCGTGGAAACTGCGGTTTTAATACCAGCTCCGGCGCGTTTAGGCTTTTTAGCTCATCGCCAAACTCTTTGTAAGCCCGCGTTACGGCGCTGTAGGTCATATCTTGGACCATGTTCAAAACGTCCTCGTGGCCGTCTATAAAGCCCATTTCGATATCTAACATAGTAACTTCCGATACGTGCCGGGTGGTGGCAGAAGGTTCGGCACGAAAAGCTGGGCCAATCTCGAACACCCGTTCGAACACACCGCTCATAATTTGCTTGTAGAACTGCGGGCTTTGGGCTAAATATGCATCTTTTTCAAAATAATTAACTTTAAACACCTCTGCTCCGCCCTCTGTAGGAACGGCAATTAGTTTAGGCGTTTGTATTTCTACAAATTCATTCTCGGTCAAAAATTCACGGATATAACGTAGCAGGACCGCGCGAATCTTGAATATTTTTTGCTCCTGCAAATTGCGCAGACCAATAACCCGGTTATCGAACAGAGTATCCAGATTTTCGGATTTGTGGCTGAGCGGCTTATCAATTTCTATAGGCGGCTCATCGGTAACTGGTACTTCTACCTCAATCTTGGGATCGTGTAATTCAGCTCCACCAGCAGCCCTAGGTTCTTCTACAACTTTGCCGGTTACCGATAGAACTGTGCCAATTTGTAAACCGCGCAGTTTTTCTACCTCGGCCTCGTCTTGTAAGACAACCTGAACTAATCCGCTACGGTCGCGGACGTTAATAAAATTAAGGCCGCCTAGTAGCCGCTTTTTGTGCAGCCATCCGCGTACCGTAATTACTTTACCGACGTGCCCAGCCACGTCGCGGTTTAAAACTCGCTCCATACTATCTGTTATTTTAACAGCTTTATCTGTAGATATGAAGGGGTTAACTATCTTGGCGCCGGAATTTATTCTTCTTTAGGTTTTGGTTCGGGTGTTGGATCGGTGTGATGCGCAGTTTGTTCTTTTTTGGCTTGGTTGGCAGCCACGGCACGTAGATCATCATAATGGTCAAATTCGTCCACGATTTTTTGGCCCAGAATTTGTTCGATAACGTCCTCCATGGATATTACGCCGGAAATTTCTTCAAAATCATTTACCACAATTAGTAAGTGATGATGGGCTTTTAAAAACACCCCCAAGCATTCGCGCAGAGTTTGCGATTCGTTAACATAATATACTTCCTCTTTCATTAGGCTGCGGACACTACCGCCGTCGGCCCGTCCGGCCAGATCTCTTAAATATAACGTACCAATAATTTGCGGCGCGGCCGATTTGGATAGCTCCTTAACCACTGGGAACCGGCTAAAGCCGCTGGCGTGCAACTCGTCCATAAGATGCGGGCCGACGGCATCGGTCGCGGCCACCATTTTTACCTGCCGGCGCGGCGTCATAACTTGTCCTACAGTTTTATCGCCAAAATTTAGGGCAAAAAAAGCAATTTTTAGATCTTCTTCCGGAATACGGTTATCGGACTGGAGCGCTTGGTTTTTAAGTATCTTGAGTAGGTCTTCCTTTTCGTAGGCACCGGTATGGGCGTGCAGCGGCCATAGCCTACCCAGCCACCCGGAAACTCTATTAGATACGGGATGAACAACCGAGAGCACCCAGGCTACTGCGGGTGCAAAAAGCGCCGCCAGCCGCCAGCCTAGGCCACCGGCCCTAGTTGGACGCCAAGCAACCGCCAGCCAGCCGCCGACCAGCAGCAAAAAAGCTACCAACCACCAGCCGGTATGTGCGGCTCGCACTAATAAAGCTGCAAAGCTTAAAACTCCGGCTAGCCATAAAGTTAGATCCAGTTCGGCACCATAAGTCGCTGCCTTGAAGACTTTTGCCGCTGGTGATTTTTTGTCAGCCCGGGCCCGTCGTTTAAGTTCGGCGTGGGACAAAATATGAGTTGCCTTAGCTAACAAAACGCTAAGTACAAAGATAATTATCAGGGCCAATACCAAAAGCATTTTCACTCCTACATATTACTCCAACCAAGCTACTGTCATCAAAAATAAACTGGCATGATATTATTAGATGAACATAAAAGGAGGCACTCAAGCAAATCTATGGATAAGCGTTTTTTATCAATTCTGGCGGGACTTGTAGTAATATTTGGTGCGATTTTTGTATTTAGCCAGCACTCTTCTAATAAATCCTCGTCTGGCTCGACTACCAGTGGTAGTAAGGCGACCCGCCATATTGAAGGGGCCGGAGCCAAGGGCGTTACTTTGGTCGAATATGGTGACTACGAATGTCCTATTTGTGGCGCCTACTATCAGCCCCTAAAACAAGTGCAAACGCAGACCAGTAAGGACATCTACTTTCAGTTTAGCAACTTACCCTTAGTCCAAATTCACCCTAACGCTTTTGCCGGAGCCCGGGCCGCCGAAGCAGCCGATTTGCAGGGAAAATTCTGGCAAATGCACGATAAGCTATACGAAAATCAAACCGCATGGGCCCAAGCTACCAACCCGCTGGAGTTTTTTAAAGGCTACGCTAAAGACATTGGCCTAGATGTTACAAAGTTCGCCTCTGACTATTCTAGTAGTACGGCCAATGACCGTATTAATGCCGATCTAGCGGCTTTTGGCAAAACTGGCCAGCAGCAGGCTACACCAACCTTCTTCTTAGACGGTAAAGTTTTGGACAACAAAGACGTTTCCAACCCCCAGACCGGCGCACCAGACGTTAATAAGTTTGTAGCGGTAATTAATGCCGAAATCGCCAAAAAATCTGGTACTAAGTCCGGAAATTAAGCCGGGCCGAGCGTAGTACACGCACCGATATATATTTGCGCCGGGTTCTTACGGCAATAACATCAATAGACACTTCTTTAAAACCACCTTTTATTTTTTACTTTTTTATTTGAAGCAGTTACTTGGTCACCCAAAACCGCAACAAGTGATAATACTATCGCACAGCGACCTAGAACGGTCAAGACGGTTGTGCTTGAACAAGCTAACGTATACCATATTGCTTAAGAGATAAGATGCCAATATGAGCAAAAAAAAACACACTAGGGATAAGCGCTTCGTAGAACGGATGGCCGAAGCCCCGGCTACGGCTCTTGATAACACCATCCAAAAAACTACCAAAGTTGCTAGTTCCTTGCCTTCGGCCCACCCCATAAAAAAATCTAGAGAATACTGGCACATGCTTGGTCCAGGTTTAACTACCGGCGCATCAGACGATGACCCATCTGGTATTGCCACGTACTCACAAACGGGGGCCCAATATGGTTTTCAGCTTTTGTGGCTTAGTGTGGTTACTTTCCCGCTGATGGCTATCGTCCAAGAAATGTGCGCCCGGATTGGCATAGTTACTGGTCGGGGACTGGCTGGAAACATCCGCACCCATTTTTCTAAACGAGTCTTATACATTTGTACACTGCTGTTGTTTGCGGCCAACGCTTTTAATATCGGAGCAGACCTTGGTGCTATGGCCAAAGCCGTGCAGCTTATTGATAAAGGTGTTAACGCCAGCTTGATGGTAGTTGTTTTTGCGGCTTTGATGCTGATTTTGCAAATTTATCTACCCTACGCCAAGTATGCCCGCTATCTTAAATGGCTAGCTTTGGTACTTTTGGCATACGTGGCATCGGCAATTTTGGCTCACCTCCACTGGGGTGATGTACTTCACCATGCCGTATCGCCATCAATCACCTGGAGCAAAGACCAACTGCTGCTAATCTGCGCTATATTGGGCACAACTATCTCGCCGTATCTGTTCTTTTGGCAAACCAGCCA
>JAYSLE010000029.1:0-14543 GCA_043725845.1 Candidatus Saccharimonadota bacterium | reverse complement strand
ACGAGGGTAGTGCGAATACCCAGATACGCCTTCTTAAAAGATGGAATAAATTTGGTGTAGAGCCACATTTTATTCCAATTTTTTGGGCAGATGATCAATCATTTAAGACCAAATTAGAACTAGTTGTCGAATCTATTGATAAATTAGCCGAGCAGGGGCCAGTATCACTCATTGGGGTAAGCGCCGGTGCTAGTTTGGCTTTGGCGGCTTATTCTGTCCGCAAGGATAAAATATCCAAGGTTGTTTTTATCTGCGCTAAATTGCAAAATCCAGGTGGTGTGAACGAATCGTTTTTTGTAAGTAACCCGGCATTCCGTGAATCGGTGTTTTCTACCCCAGAAAATATCGCTAACCTATCAGATGCAGATAAAGCCAAGATGCTAACTATCCACGCTTTTATAGATACGGTTGTGCCTGTTAGCAATGGTAAAATCGCCGGTGTCCAAGATAGAACTATCCCAGCCATTGGCCACGTTTTTAGTATTTTCTTGGCCCTCACGTTGTATGCTAAAAACATTAGTAAATTTATAAAATCTGACCGTAATCAACCATGAGCAAAGGCTTAATTTACTTTTCAATTTTTATTTTTGGTACCATCGGTTCTTATCTACCGAGTTTGTTTGGTCAGGGCGGAATGTTCTCGATGTGGGGAATCATCGGCGGAACAATCGGCAGTATCTTTGGTATTTGGGCGGCAATTAAGCTTAAGGATTATATCTAGACAGACCCCTTGACTTAAGCAATATGCAGGCATAGTCTGAAAATAGATGCTAGAAAAAACAAAAAAAATAGGCCGTAAGATTAATATTTTGCCAGGCCGCTCAACCCTGGCCATCACGCCGGAGGCAGTTAGCGTGGCCCGTGAATACATTGCCGATTATTGGCCCAAACTGACCCGCTATCACCCCAAGGACGATGACAGCTTATTAGGTTTGCCGCATCCCTATTTAGTGCCGGCCTACGAAGAGGGCCATGAATTTGATTTTAACGAGCTGTACTACTGGGATAGCTATTTTATGGTCCAAGGGCTGCTTGATGAGCAACACAAAGAACTGGTGATGGGCATTTTGGATGATTTGATGAATCTTTATAAGCGTTTTAAGATAATACCCAATGCCTCTAGAACTTACCTAACTGGTCGTTCCCAGCCACCGTTTTTAACCGGCTTTATTTTAGACGTTTACAAAGCCTATAACCCTGGTAAAGCTTGGCTAAAATCGTCTATGCAGGTTGCCGAATCCGAATACCACACGGTTTGGATGGGAACAACTAAGCCAAATGTTCGCCAGGTCCACAAAGGCCTTAGCCGGCACTACGATGTTAATTACCTGCACGATTTAGCCGAGGCCGAAAGTGGTTGGGATTTAACACCGCGTTTTGGTAGAAAATGCCTAAATTATTTGCCGGTAGATTTAAACTCACTGCTTTATAAGTACGAGATGGACTTTGCGCATACAGCCGATATTCTGGGTCAAAAAGTCGAAGCCAAAGCCTGGGAACAAGCCGCCCATCAGCGCAAGAACGCCATGAATGATCTGATGTGGAGCGATATTCGCGGACTTTATTACGACCATAACTATATAAAAGGGCACCGCGGCAGTGTAAGTTCATTAGCCGCTTATTATCCGATGTGGGCCGGTTTGGCGACCGAGCGGCAGGCCGAGCGCTTAGTAAATGCACTACGGCGTTTTGAAAACAAAGGCGGCTTGGCGACAACCGATGCGCCCGCGCTATCAAAAATGGTACCCGGGTCACTGCCAACCCAGTGGGCGCACCCCAACGGCTGGGCGCCGCTGCATTTCATGGTAGTTAAGGGGTTACAGCACTACGGTTACAAGGAAGATGCCCGGCGAATTGCCCTAAAATGGGTCAAGACAAATTTGGATTGGTTTAACAAAAACGGGGTCTTTTTGGAAAAATATAACGTAGTTCAGCCCGATAAACCGCCAGTTAAAGGCGTTTATCCGTCGCAAACCGGGTTTGGCTGGACTAATGCAGTTTTTGAACGCTTCTGTGCAGAATTTATAGACCAAAGCTAATCGTCTTAAGCCGATTTTCTCCCAGATAAGCTACAATTAGAGCAATGGCGAATTTTTATATCACAACGTCTATTGCCTATGTAAACGGCAATCCGCATTTAGGACACGCCATGGAGTTTGTAATGGCCGATGTTTTGGCGCGGTATATGCGTCAGCATAATGAAACAGTATTGTTTGCTACTGGTACAGATGAACACGGTGGCAAAATTGCCGAAAAAGCCGCCGAACTTAAGCTAGAACCCGGGGTATTTGCTGACCAAGTTAGCGAAAAGTTTAAAGAACTGCTTAAAACACTCAATGTCAGTAATGACCGCTTTATTAGAACCACCGATTCTAGCCACGAAGAACGGGCCCAGATTATCTGGAAAAATTTGAGTAAACACATCTATAAAGGCAAGTATACGGGCTGGTATTGCACCGGCGACGAAGCTTATTTTTCGGACGAGGTCGTCAAACAGAATAAAGGTATTTGTCCGGCCCATAACCGCCCATATGAAAAGCTAGAAGAAGAAAACTATTTTTTTAAACTAACTGATTTTGCTACCCAGATAAAGCAAGTTATTGATACCGATGCCCTGCGCATAATTCCTACCAGTCGGAAAAACGAAATTCTATCGGTTATCAACTCGGGTTTGGAAGATATTAGTATTAGCCGGCCCAAAGATAAAATTGGCTGGGGAATTGCTGTGCCAGATGACCCTACTCAGGTAATATACGTTTGGTTCGAGGCCTTAATGAACTACATCACGGTTTTGGGCTATCCCGAGGGTGCTGATTTTAAACAGTTTTGGCCGGCTAATGTTCAGATTATTGGTAAAGATATCTTACGTTTTCATGCCGCTATTTGGCCTGGCATGCTGCTGGCACTAGGCCTGCCAATTCAAAAAACACTCTACGTGCACGGTTTTATAAATGTTGATAATCAAAAAATGAGCAAAACTTTAGGTAACGCGGTCGCTCCAAAGGATATTATCGATAAATACGGTGTAGATGCCTTCCGCTATTATTTTCTACGGCATATTCCGTCTTACGAAGATGGAGATTTTAGTTGGGAGAAACTAGAAACAGCTTATAACAGCGAATTGGCCGATCAGTTGGGCAATGCCGTAAGCCGCACCGCGGCCATGATAACTAAATACCAAAACGGCGTAATTGGTGATATTCCGGCCCCCGAACACGATATCGATTCTTATAGTCGGGCCATAGAAGATTGTCATTTTGACCGAGCCCTGGACGTTGTCTGGGAACAAGTAAAGGGTTTTAACCAATACGTGGACGAGGCCAAACCGTGGGAACTAGCTAAAACCGACGCGGACCATTTGAGAGAAGTTTTGGCCCATATGGCTGCTAATTTGCTAGAAATTGCCACGCTGCTTTACCCCTTTATGCCCGGTACAGCTGCTAAAATTCAGGACGTTTTTGGTAGCGGTATCTTAAAACCACTGCCCGGTCCGCTATTTCCAAAAGAAGAAAAACCGGCACCGGCAAAGACGGCGTAGAGCGCGGCTATGGAATTTATTGATACCCATTGTCATCTGCATTTTGATAACTACGACCAGGATAGATATATTGTCTTAAAAAACTCGGCAACAGCCGGGGTTAGGCGGATAATTTGCGTGGGCTGCAGCTTGGCCGACAGCCAGCGAGCCATTGATTTTGCAGCTAAAAATAAAAATGTTTGGGCTACGGCCGGAGCGCACCCCCACGACGGGGCAGACTATCTGACAAATCCGAATTCCGGGGCAATACTACAGAAATTACTTAAACAACCTAAAGTGGTGGCTGTTGGCGAGATCGGTTTGGATTACTTTCATGAAAACACCCCCAAAGCGGACCAGCAAAAGGTCTTTAAGGCCCAAATCGAAATTGGTTTACCATCCGGCTTGCCTTTCGTGTTTCACGTTCGCGATGCCTGGGAAGATTTTTGGCCAATCTTTGATTCTTACAGTGGCATCAGGGGTGTAGTACATAGTTTTAGTGCCCACCCATCTAATCTAAAAGAAGTCTTAAGCCGCGGATTATATGTAGGCCTTAATGGAATTATGACATTTACCAAAGATAGCGAGCAGCTAGAAGCTGCCAAGCAAGTTCCACTGGACAAATTACTTCTAGAAACCGACGCGCCGTTTTTGGCGCCAAAACCGTTCCGCGGTAGCCGCTGTGAGCCAAAACATGTATTTAATGTGGCCGAGTTTTTAGCCAATTTAAGAGGCGAATCTATGAATGACATCGCCAATGCCTCGACCGCCAATGCCGAGAAAATATTTAATCTGGCTGCCCAATAGATGGCTAAAACAATCTATTTGGACTACGCCGCTGCTACACCGCTTGACCCAGAAGTGCTAAAAGCCATGATGCCTTTTTTGGAGCATAATTTTTATAACCCCTCGGCAACCTACCAAGCCGGCAAGCGGGCTAAAAAATTACTGGGAACCGCCCGGGGCGATGTAGCCCAGGTTCTTGGTTCTCGTCCTGCCGAAATTATTTTTACTGCCGGTGCCACCGAGGCCAATAATTTAGTAGTTCAAGGTGTTATGCGCGCTTATCCAGATGCCGAAATGCTTAGTAGTGCGGTTGAACACGATTCGGTTTTGGCACCGGCAAAGTTATTTAATAGCAAAATTATTCCAGTAGATAGTGGTGGAGTAGTTGATATCCAAAAATTAAAAAAAATGATTACCGACAAAACTGTTTTGGTTAGCTTTATGTATGTAAATAACGAGCTCGGCACTGTTCAGCCGTTAAAAGAGATTGCGAGTATTCTGCGACAAGTTCGCATTGAAAGAAGTAAAAATAAAAATAAACTACCAATTTATTTGCATACTGATGCGGCCCAAGCCGCCAACTATCTGGATTTGCACGTCGCCCGCCTAAATGTAGATTTAATGAGCCTAAATGGCGGTAAAATTTATGGGCCAAAGCAAAGCGGAGCTCTGTTTGTACGGACCGGTGTTAATATTCAACCTCTTATCCTGGGTGGCGGACAAGAATTTGGGCTTAGATCTGGAACCGAGAATCTGGCAGGTGCGGTGGGTTTTGCACTAGCTCTTAAAAAGTCCCAGATGTCTCGCAAAGTAGAAGCGGAACGATTAAAAGAACTGAGAGACTTTTTTGCGAACGAGTTGCAAAAAAATCTTCCCACCGCAGTTATAAACGGCTCACTTAAACACAAAGCTCCCCACATTCTGAATATTACGTTTCCTGGCATAGATAACGAGAGGGTAATGATGGAGCTGGACGAATCGGGGGTAATCTGCGCGGTAGGTAGCGCTTGTAGCGCTAGTAGCAGCGAACCATCGCACGTATTATCGGCGATTGGTTTATCTACGCGGCAGATCCAATCCAGCTTGCGTTTTAGTATCGGACGTGGGACTAATCGAACCGAAATTCTTACGGCTATAAAATTTCTAGAACGTTTTGCTGGTTCTGACAGATAGCTAACTCTAACCAAAAGCATTATAATATCCCTTTAGATACAGCTTATGAGGATATCTTACATTCGATCCCTGTCTAACTGGCTGAGTTTAGTCGCTAGCATAGCGGCGGTTATTCTGGCCGGCTGCGCTGTGGGAGCCGATGTTTTGGTCCATGGGTACGATGCCAAAGATGATCTTCAGCCGGGAATAGTAGTTGCCCTAAAGGATAAAACTACGGTTTATGCCGCACCGGCCAATGATTCTAAGAAAATGTACGGGGTTGTGATTAGTCCTAACCAGGTGCCCTTTACGGTTAGCAGTCAAGGTCAAAAAACCTTTGTGGCCACCAGTGGTAATTACCCAATATTAGTCAGCGCAGAATACGGAACCATAAAAGTTGGAGATTATCTATCTATTTCCTCTACCGATGGAATTGCCGCCAAAGCTGTATCCGATAAACCGGCAATTCTAGGTAAGGCCTTAGAAAAATTTGATGGCAAGAGCAAGGTAATCACAAAAGTAGGCAGCTACGGGGTAGGGACGATACTGGCCACTATAAATCCCGGAAAAAACCCAATCGCAAAAAGCGACGCCGCGATACCCGCTCCGCTGCGCCGAATTAGCGAGACCGTATCTGGCGGTAATCCAGTTAGTGCCCTGCGCATTTACCTATCTTTGGCAGTTGTGGTAGCTGCAGCTTCTATTGCCGCGGTTCTAGTAAGCGTTGGTGTACGCAGCGGAATTGTATCGATTGGACGTAACCCCTTAAGTAAAAAATCTATTTACCGCGGGCTAACGCAATCAATCATCATGGCTATTTTGATTTTCATCATCGGTCTATTTGGGGTATATTTACTACTGAGGTTATAGGCTAATATAAATATATGAACACGGGTGGGTTAATACTAGTAATCGGGTCAATCTTAAGCGCTGCTGGGGCTTTTGTTTGGTTGGCCATGCGGTTAGGCCAGAACGGCGGGCCTGGTAAAAATAAAATGCAAGGCGGATCGGTTGAAGACGCCGCCAAAACAGATGTAGAACACATCTTTAATGAAGATTTTCGTGAGGAACTGCGCAACCGCGGCCGGCTGCATTTTGAGAAAATTATCGGCGAAAACGCCATGTTTTTGCAGCAAGATTTGCGCCAAACTACGGCTCAGCTAAACGAGTATATGCGGGCCGAAATTACCCGCACCTTGCAAGAAGAGTTTAAAAAATACGAACAATCGATTGTCGATGCCAAACAAATTGCTTTGGAATCTATAGAAAAAACCACAGCCACAATAGACCAACAGCGCCAGTTTTTGCAACAACAGATGACAACTCAGGTTGAAACCCAGAAAAAGCGAATTATTGATAGGTTTGATACCGAAATGGCCAACATTGTTAACCACTATATTTTGCACTCTATTGGTAGTCAGATTGATCTGTCCGATCAGCTGCAATATATCCTGGCCGAGCTAGAAGCCAACAAGGCGGCCATACTCGAGGATATTAAACGTGGAACCTAAAGCTTCGCCGCCAGCTCCAACACCAGCTTCACCGGCATCCCAAGCCCCGGCAGCAGCTCCGCTTAAACTACCAATTGGCCTAATTAGTCGAGTTGATATCTCTAGATTGTTGCGAGAGCTAGGTAGCCTAGAGGATTTTTTTATAGGTGCCAATGCCCGGGCTGGTGGCACGCCAATTCAGCCGCCGCGGGTTACCAGGATGCTAGGTACAGTGGCCGAGGAAAATAAATTTAATCTTTTAGACGGCCCTACTCGTAAAATCTTAAAAGATAAACTGGAAGCGGTACACAAGCAAGCTCCAGAGGTGCATATAAGCTTTGCTTCAGAACCCTCACCCAAAGCCTTAGAGCGCCTAGTTGCTTGGTTTAGGTCTTCAATACACCCCCAGCTACTTCTTCAAGTTGGTTTGCAGCCTAGCATTGCTACCGGCTGTGTGCTGCGCACCCCCAATAAGTTCTTTGATATGAGCCTTAGGGCCTATCTGATTAAACAAGAAGAATACTTAGTCCAGCTTATTAAGGGAGCCACCAACTAATGGACGCTAATAGCCAGACCCATTTTCAGCGCTTTGTAGCTGCTGGCAACCCGGTAGGCGAGGTGATTGCCGTAAAAGGCTTTTTAATAGAGGTAAAAGGTCTACAGCCTGTCAATGTTCGATCTACTGTGATGTTTGAAGACGGTAGTAAAGGTTTTGTATCGCATATACTAGAAAACCACTTGATAGTTCTGCACATGGGCAACGTTAATTTGCAAGTTGGCATGGTAGTGGTACTGGAAAGCGATAACACTACAACCCGGGTAGGCAAAGATTTTATTGGCCGAGTAATTTCGGTTTCCGGTGAACCATTAGACGGCAAAGGGGCGATTGCCGCCGATAGCGATTGGCCGGTTTTTAACACCGCGCCGCCAATTTATGCCCGCGAACTGTTAAACGACCAACTAGAAACCGGCTTGACCTTAATTGACGCGCTGTTTCCTATCGTCCGCGGCCAACGTTTGGCGCTACTTGGTGATAGCAAATCTGGCAAATCTACCTTGGCAACTCAGATTGCCATTAACCAGCGCAGCACCGACCAAATTGTAGTTTATGTACTAATAGCCAAACGCCGCAGCGATGTCGACGCACTTTTAACGCGCCTTAACGACAACAAGGCCCTGCAAAAAGCCATCGTGGTGGTATCGACAATTTTTGATTCACTGGTGATGAGCTATTTGGCCCCGTACGTAGGCTGCGCCTTAGCCGAATATATCTGGCAAACAACCAACCAAGACGCTGTAATTGTCTACGACGATTTAACGGCCCACGCTCATGCCCACCGTGAGATTGCTCTTCTTTCGGGTGTCAGCCCGGGACGCGATAGCTACCCCGGCGATATGTTCCACGCCCACTCATCGTTGCTGGAACGCGCCGGACGATTAAAATCTAATCACAAATGCCTAACATCTATCCCAGTAGTGCTAGCTGATGGCGGCGATATAACTGGGTTCTTACCCACCAACATAATGTCTATTACAGATGGCCAGTGGATTTTAGATATGGATATTTTCCGCCAAGGACTTCGTCCTGCTGTTAACGTCGGTCTTAGTGTTACGCGTGTTGGTGGCCGCGGTCATAATGATCGCCAAAAGGCCCAAAATGACAAACTTCTAAAGACCCTATCTTCTTTTCGCGAGGCCGAGGCTTTTTCGCGTTTTGGTAGCGAGCTTTCGGCCGAAACCCAAAAAACGGTGGTTCTGGGCCGGCATATTAACGAACTTTTTACCCAAGCACCCGGCGAAACTTATAATTTAATCACCCAGCAGTTAATGTTAGAATCGCTGCTCGAGAATGATTCACCGGCGAGCGTTAATGTGGCTAAACTTAAGGAAAACGCGCTAGAACTATCCCCCTCAATAAAATCCGAAGATGATTTTCCAAAAGTTTTGGCCGAACTTAAATCCAAATCGGTAGTTGCCGGCGCTGCCCAGCCGGTAGCCAGCGAGTCTGCTCCCGCCCAGCCAGCTCCCGTCCAACCAGTCGTGGGTGAGGTCAAGAAGTGAGACAAACCAGCGATATAGCCAAAGAGCGCGAAGCCATGCACACCTTAGTAGAGCTGACCAGCGTTTTTGAAGGCTTGGCCAGCATGCGCATCGCTCAAATTAAGGACCAAGTCCAAAGCTCCGAAAAATACTTTGCCGACCTATGGCATATTTATACCCAGATACGTGTTGACGAGCTTTTTCACTTTGGTCGAAGCACGTCAAAAGAGCAAGTTATTAATAAAGAGTTGATGATTTTAATTACATCCGAAGGCAGCTTTAGTGGCGATATCGACCAACGACTTATTGGGGACGCTCTTAAACACTACAAGCCAGAGCACAACGATATTGTGGTTATTGGTCACCACGGGGCAGTACAACTAGCTCAACGGGGCATTCGCTATACTCGCAGCTTTAAATTGCCGGTACACGACCGCGACATTAACGTAATGCCAATTATCAGCGAGGCCCAGCGTTACTCTACAACGGTGGTTTATTACGAAGCTTATGTCTCTTTGACTACCCAGGATATTAAACAAATTCAGCTAAGTGCCGCTGTAGCCGAGCGTGGTCAAAAAATTACCGCTGGCGAGGAAGTAATAACCGAAGGAAATTATATTTTTGAACCGAGCACCTATGCTGTGGTAGACCACCTAGAGCGATCAATGATGCAAATATCACTCAGCGAGGTTATTTTGGAATCCAAGTTGGCCCAATACGCCAGCCGCTTTAGAGCCATGAGCGCTGCTCATCAAAAGGCCGATGAAACATTTGGCGATTTGACCACACTTTACAACCGTACACGCCGCCGCATTAAAGATGAACGGCTTAAAGAAGTTATGAACGCCCTCAGAAAGACAAATGCAT
Organism: Candidatus Saccharimonadota bacterium; assembly: GCA_043725845.1. GTDB lineage: Bacteria > Patescibacteriota > Saccharimonadia > Saccharimonadales > UBA10212 > JAYSLE01. The sequence goes on along the minus strand of JAYSLE010000029.1, from coordinate 4,691 downwards.
GACTACTGGATCTATCCGCTCTATCCGCGATTTGGTAATTACCGTCCAGTTTGACGAGGATCCAGAAATTGGTGAATTGTTAGTAGCTAGAAGCCCCATGAAAGGCCTGCTGTTAGTAGATCATCTAATTGATAACAATCTTGCGGTTTGCCTGAATGTTCTTGGAGATTCTATGCTCACAAAAAACATGGTTGTAGACCGAACCGAACGGGGCATAGAAGTGCCAGTTGGATCTAAAACAATCGGTCGAATTTTTGATGCCCTCGGGCGTCCGCTAGATGGTCTGCCAGCGGCCGATCCCAAGACTATGATTTACAAAAACATCATGAAAATACCGCCACGTGGTATGTCCTTTAAATCCGAAAAGCCAGAAATTTTGGAAACAGGCGTTAAAGTAATAGATTTCTTCACACCCTTTGTAAAGGGCCGCAAAATGGGTATTATCGGCGGCGCTGGTGTTGGTAAAACAGTGTTGACAATGGAGCTTATAAATAATGTCGCTAAAAGCGGCACCGGCCTAAGTTTTTTTACCGGTATTGGCGAGCGCATTCGTGAGGGCCACGAACTTTACGAGACGCTAAAAGACAGCGATCTGCTAAAAAGTACAATCATGTACTTTGGCCAGATGGATCAAAACCCAGTCCAGCGTGTTTTGGTTAGTTTGTCTGCTGTAGCCGCCGCCGAGTATATTCGCGATGTAGAAAAAAAGGATATCTTGTTCTTTGCCGATAATGTCTACCGTTATGTTCAGGCTAGAAACGAACTTTCTACGATTTTAGAGCAAATCCCTAGCGAGGGTGGCTACGAACCAACCATTTTTTCAGACGTCAAAATGTTGCAAGACCGCCTAAGTTCTAACGAGAACGGCTCTATTACCGCCGTAGAAACCATTTACGTACCGGCCGACGACTTATCAGACCCGGCTGTGCAGATGATACAGCACGAATTAGACGGCACCATCGTACTATCGCGCAAGGTGGCCGAGCAGGGGATTAGGCCATCGGTGGACCTTATCCGTACCAGCTCCTCGCTGCTTACTACCGAGATTGTCGGCGCTCGCCACTATGAACTAAGCGTTAAAGTTCAGGCACTGCTTCAAAAACACGAATCGCTTAAAAGCATCATTGCCATTATTGGCGAAAACGAACTTAGCCCGACCGACCGAGCCGATTTTGCTCGGGCTTCTAAACTAATAAAATTTTTCTCCCAGAACATGTTTGTGACTGAAAGCCTTACTGGCAAAAAAGGCGAATTCTTGAGCCGCGAAGAAACCCTAAAAGGGGTAGAAGACATTTTGGCTAGCGAAACCGCATGAGTCTTGAAAAGGGCTATCGCCCGTTTTCCATTTACAGTTCACCGTTCACCGAGCGCTATCCGTTTTCCTTTTTCTATGGTTTACGGCAAATGGCTAATTGTAAACGCATGGTAAATAGTAAATGGCTAACGGTCAACGACTCCGAAGGAAGATCGGAATGAGTACTACTCCAGCCACGGCAGAAACCATATCCGTAAAAATATACGCACCTTTTGAAACTTATTTTGAAGGCTCGGCCGTTAGTGTATCAGCCGCTAACGAAACCGGTCCATTTGATATTTTGCCGCACCATAAAAACTTTATGTCATTGTTGCAAGCAGGGACGATAACCGTTCGGCAGCCTGGAAAACCGGATTTTAATTTAAAAATCAGCCGCGGTGTAATGCACGTTAAAACCGACAAAATCACCGTTTTCTTAGATGTCTAAAATTACTTAACTTGTTAAGTAATTAGTCGACGGCTATATAATCAAAAATATAATTAGTCGCTGCCGCCGGGGCATTTACACTGCAAACGCTAAAGCCAGTATTAGAACGGTTGGTGTAATAATTTAGGCTAGCAGCGTCGGAGTTGCTAGGGCTAATTACGATATGCGGGGTAGAACTAAATTTAACCGCAAAGTTAACTGTTATGTAACAGCCGGCTGCCGGCCCGCTGCCGGTATTTATGGTAATTGTACCGGCGGTATCGCTGCCACCCACACTTGCGGTACCACCAGAGCCCAAACTGGCTCCGTTGGTTTTGCCTGGCGTTCCACCACCTGGGCTCAGATGACGGTTTATGGGTAAATCGCCGGAAAGCTGAAAACTGCTAACACTTAACTGTCCAATAGATACCGCGCCGCCAAAACTAGTGGCGCCTTGTACATTAAGACCATTTTTTATATTTAGGGCGCCTTGTAAATTTAGTACACCCCCAACTGAAAGATCGCTGCCCACTTGCAAGGTGCCGAATGATCCATTTCCGGCTACCGTAACTGATGGCAGGGTCAGCGCTCCACCAACTTTGATACTGCCGGCTACATTTAAATCACCCCTGGTTAGAACTCCGCCTTCAAATACGGCGCTGCCCTGAATATCTAAAATTTGTTTAGAATCACCAACAATCGTTGTGGTGCCTTGCAACTGAGCTAGTTGCTGAGAAGTAAGCGAGCTAGTTTTGGTTTTTACCGCCTTAGGTGGCTTGTGTAGCACTAGGGCAAAAAATATTATTCCGGCTGCACCAGCCAGCAAAAGTAAATCAATATATAAGTAAAAATTACGAATGCCGGTAACACGTCCGCGCAGAGACGTTTTAGCGGTTTTTGCGGCCTGATCAGCTATGACTGCCGCTGGTACTCCTGAAGAACCCTCTTTGGTGGCGTCCTTGGTGATAGCTTGATCGCCAGAACCTGCTGCCGGGTTAGTTTCGGCCGTTGATGAATCTTCTAGAGATTCATCCTTGGGCTCTTCTGGTGGTGTTGTGGGTGTGTCAGCCATATCAAAATTCGCGCTAAAACGCTTACCCTTATAATATATGTTAAGCCGGTCATATACTAAAAGAACAATCTAAACATGCTTAACAAATATATTTACAGACAAAAAGTCTACGGACGCCGCTACACTAGGTTCCGACATAGACTACGGCAAACCATTGGCTGGGGATTTTTTGTAATGGTTATTGCCATAATTATTTTTATAGATTTGCGGCATCGCTACTCCACTCCATCGGGCGTATCAAAGGCCCAAAGTTTCACTATTTCCGACAATCTAATCACTATTACATCACCCTATTTTAAATTTGCAGATTATGGCAAGTGGGTGCTTAACACCAAAAACTCCACTCCAGAGCGTTTTATTTACGGAAAGTTCCACAAGCTAGACCCGCAGGCCCAGCTGATTATTTATGTTAATCAGGTGCCTATTCCCCTGGATCTGGCTACCCCACGAACTCTGCCGGTACGGATTGTAAATGGCAACAGTTTTGACCCAACCCAGGTTTCCGATCCATGCGGCAAAACCTATGGTAGCGCACTTCATAAGGAAAAGATTGTTAGTATCGATTTTGCCGATATGTTATGCGACCCAGATAACACTCAATACCTTGTTCAGCTGGCAGCGGTGGGGGGCAATTATGATATTGCTTTGCACCGCGCCAATGGTTCACCGATTCATTTTGTGATCATTTTTCGCGATGTTACATTGGACCCCAACTCTAAATCACTGATTCAGGTCGCCAAAACCTTCCAAGCTCTATAAATACTTAACTAGTTAAGTATTTATAGATTAGAGATTGAGAGTTGGAGAATAGAGACTTGAACAGGATCTCGGCCATCTACGTACTATCCACTATTCACTACACCCTATATAATTTTAGAGTATGAAAAGCTTACGCTTAGCCATATCGACCATAATACTTTTAGCGGCCGTACCCGCAAGTGTGGTCTTTGCTCAGTATAATTCAGGCAATTACTCGGCCAACGAACTTCAGTTTGGTAGCGGAGGAGATTTAAATTCTAGTAGCGCCAACTATCAAGGCCAGACCTCGGTCGGTCCGTTAGGAGTGGATAACGTAAGTAGCGCCAACTACAAAGCCTATAGCGGCTTTCTAACTCCCAACGAACCGTTTTTGGAGTTTGGGATTGATAGCTCATCAGCAAACTTGGGCACTTTGGATATTGCCAGCACTCAAACCGCCATAGCCGCTTTTCACGTCAGAACTTACGTAGATAGTGGCTACACTGTCCAAACCCTAAGCCAACCGCCAAGCGAAACTAGTGGGATTGGTCACACGCTAACGGCCATGGCATCTTTAGGAGCAGCTACGCCTGGGACAGAACAGTTTGGCATTAATCTGCGGGCCAATACTAGCCCAACTACCTTTGGATCCGACCCAGTGCCTTTCCCGGATAGCACTTTTGCCGCTGGTGCCGCCGCTGCGGGCTACAACACAGCCGATCAGTATAAGTACGTGGTAGGCGATATAATAGCCGGTAGTAGTGGAAGCGGCTGGGGGCTTACTAACTACACAATTAGTTACATTGGAAATATTAATACTATTACCGGTGCTGGCAGCTACAGCGTAGTACAAGACCTAGTTGTGGTAGCTACATATTAAAGTGGATGTGGATAACTATGCACCCTAAAGATATTATCTCCTTGTCACTCCGTAGCGGTTGTGCTATAAAAAGGTACAGGTAACGTTAAAATAAAAAATCTGCTAGCATAAGGGTAATGAGAATAATCCGACCGAAAACCGTATACCACTGGCTTAGGCAATCGCTATTTTTAGCTTTGGCCTCTGTTTTGGCCACTACAGCCTGTCTATTTCCGATTTTAACTTCAACCCAAGCCAGCGCCTCCGGCCAGCTGGCTAGCCGCTCATTATCGGTAAGTTC
>JAYSLE010000028.1:0-5902 GCA_043725845.1 Candidatus Saccharimonadota bacterium | reverse complement strand
AGTTGCCGCTAAGAGTTTTTGACGGCCTTCAACCGTTTGGATTAGTGTTTTAGAGGGTGTAAGACCTTTGTCTTGTTCGATTGCCATAATTATTGCCAGTTCTGCCAAGGTTATTTTTATACTTTCTTTTTGGGCATAGGCTAGTTGGATATTAGCTTCTACTTCTGGGCTGTCTAGACGATTTATCAGATGCGATTGCACTTGATTTTTATCTTCTGGCTCAAGCTCTGTGGAGTTAAGCATCGTTCCCTGCGCATTGGTTTCGATGTATCGACCGTAAAACGCCCCCAGGAACACTCTAAGCTGCCATATTTTCCTGGCACCGCCCTCGCCGTGGGTGATTTCCCATAAGTACTGATATTCTTGTCCTGGGCGAGCATCGAATATAATCGTTTCTACCAGTGGAATAGACTGGCCAGACTCGCTTAGCTGCGGCATCATTGATACCACCCCACCGTCTTCTGGCAGTACTTTTGAGTGCCGTTTATAAAAATCCTCCGAGTACGATAATAGGTCTACTGCGGCGCTGTCTTCTTCGGGGTTTAAAAAAAAGAACGGCAGATTGCCGCTCATTACTTGGTTCGCTAACGGTTTTTGTATATTTTTATTCACGCTCGAAAACAAGTATAGCTAAAGCTCTTTGATGCACAAAGTATAGTTTATACAACGCTTTAATTTGTGGGAGCTACTTGCAGAGTCGCTTTTAGTTCCTGGGTTTTACCTTGGCGGACTACTGTAAGCGTAACTGTGTCGCCTACCCTGAACTTATTTAGGGCGCTGGTTAGGCTGGTTTTATCGTCGATGTTAGCACTGTTTACTTTGGTGATGATATCGTTTTCTTTTAGGCCGGTTTTTTGAGCTGGGCTACCATCTAGAATTGATGGCTGCCCGTCGCTTGATGGAACAATGTAGGCACCGCGCTTAACACTCAGGTTGTATTGGCTAGATAGATCATCGGTTAGTGATACATAGCGAACGCCAAGATAGGGTTGCTTTAGTTCGCCGGTGGCTAGCACACCGTCAATAATACCTTTAAGGTCGCTAACCGGAATAGAAAAGCCGATGTTTTGGGCGCCGCTGGCCACGGCAGTGTTTAGGCCGATAACCTCGCCGTTAATATTAACTAGTGGACCACCAGAATTGCCCTCGTTAATGGCGGCGTCGGTTTGGAACAGGTCAGTTAGCCTTTCGGAGGACCCGGTAGTTCCAGAGCCATCGCCGGCCGTAAGATCGCGGCCAAAGCCCGATATTATGCCGCTGGTTACAGTGTTTTGGAACTGACCAAGGGCATTGCCAATGGCCACTACTTTGTCGCCCACAGTCACTTTAGACGAATCACCAAGTTTTACGGCGGTTAACTTATGACCTTTAAGATCACCAATTTTTAAGAAAGCTACGTCTAGCGAATTAGTATCGCTGGTGCGACCAATTACCTGCACATTATCGTAAGTTGTACCGTCCGATAGCGTTACGCTGACACTGGTGGTACCAGCCGGTACAACGTGTCGATTGGTTACGATTATTCCTTTGCCGGCGTCGATAATAAAGCCGGTGCCAGCGCTTTCTTGAGCGGCAGAACTTGTACCAAAGCCAAAAAAGTCTGGCGTAGCAACTTGGCTTTTAACATCAATAGACACTACACTGGGGCCAACATTTTTGGCAATGGAGGCAATTAGTTGGCTTTCGCCAGATACGTATTGTAGTTTAGCGGCTGTAGAGGTCGGAGCCGATCCGCCGTGGTTATACGCCTTTGCACCCAACCAGCCACCGCCAAAACTAATGCCAAAGACAAATATTACTAGCAGTGCCAGTCCGGCCAAACGATTGGCTGACAATGTGGACGACATTTTAGGCAGACGGTACCCACCCGTGGAATAGCTGCTTAAACCCGATTTATCTTTTCCAATTGCCATGTTTATAACCTTTATACTTAATTATACTGAATGAAAGCTGAGAAACTTAGTGTTTACCGTTTTCCATGGTGAACAGATAACGGCCAATGCATCGATAACGGTGAATTGTAAACGGTTAATAGCGCAGTTTTTAGACGGTGCTGCCGGTCCAATCGGACAAAACTATTACTATCAGTAAAATGGCTCCCATGATGGCCATTAGTTGCCGCTCTAACCCGGCGTTTAGTCTTTCGGTAGCGTCGAGGTAATACAGCGCGGCCAAGCCGTAGCCAATGACTGTTAAAAAGATGATAATCTGGGCAATTGATCCGTAAAACAGAAGCCAGTGCCCCAGTATAAAGCTAAGTGAGGCGGCAAAATAGGCCCAGACGTGGGCTAGTAGTGCGGTATGTGGTTCTTCGAAGCTAGTCAAAAAGTGCCGGGCCGCCACATAGGCCACCACCCACGTACCGGCAACCAGTGCCAGCAAGGTAGCATCGCCAAATTTTAAATATAAAACGCCCAGACCCAGCAACTGGCCCAACATGGCTTGGACCGAAACCGATAACACATCGGAGCGCGGCTTTAGACCAATTAGCCAGGCACCGTAAGCCGCCATCCAAAACAATTGCCACCACTCTACCGCGGTGTTAGCCATAAACAGTACCAACGCTATTCCCACAATGATATCGGCGCCGTTGGCCGTAAGGTTAGCCAGCCAATATCGCGGACGCACCGCAAACATACGCCACTTGGCTAAGAAAATTAGCAAAATTGCCAGACCAACAAAATCTATCCGCACTAATATGTAGGCCAGAATTGGCAACAATACCGTTAAGCCAATATGAATAAGGTGGGAAAAGCCGCGCAGCGGCTTAACTTTATTTTTTAGATCAGTAATAGCGCTAAGGCGCAGAAGCGACATCTTCGCCTAGAATTATAACAAAATGCGTACCGGTTGGTGGAATAACACCTAGGCTGGTCGGTAGTTTAGTAACGGCCACCACCCCAAAGCGGATTTCTAGGTAGTGGCGAGTGTACTTATCTAGCCCCTTTGATAAATCTACAATGGTAGTGTGTGCCGGGTTGGTAGCAGTAGAGGTGTTATCTATATTGGTAATGTTGTAGCCAAAAGATTTTAACACGGCTGCCTCTTTAGTAGCTAGCCCGACCGCAGAAGTGGCGTTATAGACCGCTACTCCAGAGTTTTCTTTGGCCAAAAAGCCATCGCGCAAGGCGTTATGGACATAGTTTTGAATGTCGCTATATTCGTTTAGCCCAGCCCGCGGCTGAACGATAGATATACCATTAACGTTGCCAGTTGTAAGAAAATTATGCGGCGGTGTAACTAGATCTAGGCTAGATATTGCACCCGATGGTATTTGGCCGGCAACTTGGTATAGCCGGGATATATCGTTGAGTGTAAAATCGGTATAAACATTGTTGCCCAGAGTGCTTAGCAAACTAGAAACTTTGACCGGGTTAGAAAAAGTACCCAGCGTAAAGATTTTTTCTTTAAGAGCGACAAGTAACAGCCGCTGGCGCTCGCCACGGGCAAAGTCACTGCTGGTTTCGCGGCTTTTGGCGTATAGTAACGCTTTTGGTCCGTTCATATGCTGCAAACCTTTGGCCGCTATCACGCTGTTATAGCCGTTTTCCCAGGCGATGGTTGGGTCATAGAGTTCTTCGGGAACATTAACATCTACTCCGCCCACCACATCGACTGATTGTTTAAAGGCCGCAAAGTCTACAATGGCGTGGTAATGAATCGGTACGCCAAGTATCGGGGCTAGGGTCTGGTCTAGTAGCTTTAGCCCGTCTTGTTCTTGGACGTCCAGTTTTTTAGATTTGCTAGCCGATTTACCCCAGTAATAGGCCTCGTTAATCTTGCGGGCTCCAACGCCGGGAATTTTTACGTATAAATCTCGGGGGATTGATAGTAACGCCGTAGAATGATTTATCGGATCGATGCTAGCCAGTAGTATAGTATCGGTTAAATCTGGGCCATCGTGTCCAGGCCCACCAATACCCAACAACAAGATGTTAATTCGGCCATCGCCCTCGCCTTTTAGTTCATTAATGTCTACCTTTTCGGCTAGCGCCGGCGCCTTGCCTCCACCTTTAAAAATATGCCTTTCAGTAAGATAAAGCTTTGTGCCAAAATAGCCCCCGGTAATCAGGATTAAGGTCATTAACCCCAAAATAGTTCGTTTAATAACTTTGCGAGTTTTGTGGCCCTTGCCACCTCGCCCGCGGGTTTTGTGGCGCTTTTTGGCCGGAGTATCTGGGATATCGTCTAAAATAATTGGTTCATCTAACAATGATTTCTCCTGGGCTTCGGCCGGGCTGGCACCTAGGCCTCCTGGTGATTGGCGTAGTGGATGAAACCCATCTGCCCGTGCTTTGGTACTATCAATCGATGCTTGGCCAGCCAGCTGGCCGGGCTGGTAGGAACGGTGCGTAGGCACACCAAGACGCCGCCCATCAGTGACGATACCATCTATAAAGGCCGTGCGTCGCTGCGGCCTAACTAACTTCTTATGCTCATTCATGCAACGTTCACCAGTATAACATTGCCAGGGGCCCAGCCGGCAAGTGCCAGATTAAAGAAAAACACCAAAAAATAAAAAATCGGCAGTGTATAATAACCGAAGCGCTGCGCTATAATAGAGGTAATAAATGGAACCACAAATTGATCCTAGCCAACCAGCCTCTGGGCCAGGTCCTGCCTCCAGGACCTCTATTAATGATATCTATCCAGGCGTTACAAATGGGCTAAAGCCCGCGCCGCTGCCTTCGGCTAACGCGTTTTCTAAAGATCAACCGCAAACACCAGACTCTAAACCGCCCAAATCACGCTCCGATGGTTGGCGATCGACTGTTTCGACCATCTTGCTGTTTATGCTGGCTCCACTAATTGCCTTGTCTATCACCGCTTTTGCTTTTCAATCTTACCAGGTAGATGGCCAGAGCATGGAGACCACGCTGCAAAATAACGATCGTTTGATAGTAAATAAGATGTCCAGAAGCCTTTCTAGGCTGACTCACCACGAATATGTCCCTAGACGCGCCGATATTATTATATTTAACCAAGCCGGGCTGTTTGATGCCGGTGGCAACCAAGAAAAGCAGCTTATCAAAAGAGTTATTGGTCTACCCGGTGATCACATTATAGTTCGCGATGGCTCAATCACTATCTTTAACAAGGCAAGCCCGAACGGCTTTAACCCCGACAAAACCGGCCGCTACAAAATTACCGCCCCCACTACCCCCGGCGATGTTGACTTGACATTGAGTGCTGGCGAAATTTTTGTTTGTGGCGATAACCGTACTAACTCCGAGGATTCCAGAGCTTTTGGACCAGTTAATGTTAGCCGAATAGTTGGAAAGCTCAGCTTTAGAGTTTTGCCGCTTGGTAAAACCAAGCACTTTTAGATGTTAGACGTTAGAGAATAGACATGAGAAATTCGAAACTCGAATGTCTAATACTTAACTAGTTAAGTATTCGTTTGTTTTCATTGTAATGCCTGAGCTATTTTGGTGTTCTTTTAGTTGGTCAGGTGTTTAGAAATACGTTCAAGGTCTTTATCTGAATCAAAATGAATAATTAAGCGTCCACCCTTGGCGGTGTGCCTCAGAGTCACTTTGGCCCCGAGTTTTTGGCCAATTGCCTTAGTGGTAGCTGTTTCGCTTGCAGTTGTACCCTTGGCTGTTGCGGAACTGGCCCCTGCTTTGGCGGCTACGGCAAACTGTTCGGCCTGCCTTACTGTCCATGCGTTGTTTAAAATACTATGTAAAAGCTCCTCTTGTTTGTCTGGATCCCCTTTTAATGCCAATATCGCTCTGGCATGTCCTTCGTTTATTTTGCCATCGGCTAAGGCTTGCTTAGCGGCATCTGGCAGACCTAGTAATCGGCTTAGATTGCTTACTGTGCTGGGTGCTTTCCCAAGTTTTTCGGCTATCTGCTCCAGGCCTAGATTAAATTGGTGTTGTAACCTATACACTGACAT
>JAYSLE010000027.1:0-17429 GCA_043725845.1 Candidatus Saccharimonadota bacterium | reverse complement strand
GTCATTTTTACCTGCTAGCAGGTCTTTAATGCCGCTTTCTAGCCAGTTTTTTTCCGATTTTGCCACAACAGGAATATCTAGGGCGTAAGCAAGTGCATTTGCCACACTAAGACCAATCCTTAGACCCGTGAAGCTACCTGGACCCTTGAAACAAACTATGCCATCAATGTCTGAAAGCAAATATTGTCTTGAGTGGCCAGGCCTGGGCGTAGTCGAAGGTTTAAGTAATTCTTTAATTTTATGATGAATAGTCTCGGCCAATTGCCTATGCGCCTGCCACTTTATAGACGCTAGACATTCGACGTTAGAATATAAATAGATTTCGGCCTCGGGGTTGTCGGTGCGGATGGCCAAAATTATCATGGCTTTGAGTCCGACCAGCTAGTTTCAAGTTGTTTAATTGTTCCCAAGATTGATTCTGGATAAGTAATTTTTATATCCCGCTCGTCGGAGTTATTAGCTGTTGGTTTAAATACTATCTCTACTCTATTCTCGGGTAGAACGTCTTTGACTGATTCACCCCATTCGACCACGGTGACTACTTTTTGGTTTTGCAATGATTCTTGTAGCTGGTCTGATACTATGCCGGGTTCGGACAAACGGTAAAAATCATAATGGTGAATCTGCGCTGTTTTGGCACTATATTGCTTACTAATGGTAAAGGTTGGGCTAGCAACTCTATCTTTACTGCCCAGTCCAATAGCCAGGCCTCGGGTAAAAGTTGTTTTACCCCCGCCCAGATCGGCCCTTAGCTCAATAACTGCCGGGGGCTTCAATAGGCTGCCCAGAAGTTTTCCTAGACGTTCGGTATCGGCGGAGCCGGTAGAGGTTGTTTGCCAGATCATGACGATACTCATAACATGCATATATTACGGCTAGGGTGCCTATGCCAGCAAGCACAAGCGGATGTAGGTTGCTAGTTTTGGCAGGAGTAGGTGAAGAAAGATTGGTTGTATTATTTGAGCCTGCTTTAGTAGTTTTGGCGCCTTTGGTAGCTGTTTTAGAACTAGTACCGGATTTTGATTTACTAGATCCCACAGCAGCGGTAGTTTTAGATGTCGATGCCGGCGGCGCCGTAATAATATTGGCCGCGTTAGGCGTGGCCGTTGTAGTCCATTGCCAAAGACCTTGAGCGTATACCCAGGCGTAGCCGTCTTTGGCCGTATCGTAAGCATCGCTTATGGCAAGCACATTACCTGACGGGTCCAGCAGAGCAGCTTGACCACTATCATTAGTCAGAGTAATGCCGGTTTGCGGAGCATAAAAAGCCCTAAATTCGTGTGGTTGCAAAATAAACTGACCGGCTGGAAATATAAAGTTATGAAAAGTGCTGGCACCGGTACGTAATATAAATCCGCTCATATCAAACGGTGCATTATTGGGATTATAGAGTTCGATAAATTCATCGGTTGCATCAGATTGGGGCGGAGCAGGGTTTGGCAAAACTTCCGATAACTGCGGAGCAATTAGACCAGCATCGGCAGCTGGCATGCCGTCTCCAGAACTGGTTGTACTACTCAGAACCGTCGAAGGAGGTGATGAGCTTGACGACAACAGCTGCGGGCCGCTAGCAACGTTTGTCGATGCGAAGCTGCACAGTGTGCTGCCATCGGGCTGTTGAGCGCTTGTCCATGAACCGCTGCCGGGAGTTTGTACTAAAGGCGCGTTTTGGGAATCTAGTGGTTGGCGCTGCAAATAGGCACTAGTGCTACTCGGTAAGATTTGGGCGCCAACGGCCGCCGTTTTGGACCAGCCAACGTAATCATCCAAGATGCCAAAAGATTGCGGCGAGGCGGTAGAGGCAAAATGCGAAACCTGAATCATCCCAGCAGTGGATGATAAGCTTAGCGATACTGAATCAACTACCATTTGATAACACGCCTGCAGTGGCCCGTCATTAACCACAAAATAACCGTGTGCCGGCACCTTACCAGAAAGACTGATCAACTTGCCACTGGTGGCTTTTAATAAATCGAAGTTGTTGTAGTACTGCAGTAAGATGGTGCTAAGATCTATTGTGCTAGAAGTATTGTTGTATAGCGTAATAAATTGACCGTTGCTGCTGGTGATTTTTATCTGGGTGATGATGAGCTGTGGAGCCGCCGCGGCAGATTCAACCAATCTATCGCTCCGAACTAGTAGGCCACCAAGGCTCAAAAGCATAAGAAATATTACTGTGCCATACTTTTTCATTTCCACCAATTATATACGCGTCGTAGATCTTGGCAATTGCTAATGGTTTATAAAAAAACTCGGCCGACACTGCGTTATACTAAGTTCAGAATGTTAATGACTAGCGGTTCTCTCCGTAATCGGCCAATAATGAGCCTGCGCAGTGGGACCCAAGTTGCGACTGCCATAGAGCCAATTATCGACCCACACAACCTAAAAATTTTGGGTTGGTGGTGTCAGGCTCCCAAAAGCAAAGAACAATTGGTTCTATTAGCCGAAGATGTGAGAGAGCGAATGCCCAGCGGTCTGGCAATAAATGACGAGGACGCTCTGAGTGCACTAACGGATCTGGTCCGACACCATGAAATACTAAACATAAAGTTTCAGCTTATTGATAAGCCGGTGAAAACCAAGCGCCAAAAACTTGGCAAAGTAAGCGATTTTACTTACGACGATAGTATGTTTGTTAAAAAACTATATGTTTCGCGCAGCCTAGTTAAGGTTTTTACATCCGAGGATGTTTTGATGATCGACCGTAGCCAGATACTAGAAGTAACCGATAGTTATATTTTAGTTGACGAGGCCGACGCCAAAGAAACTTCAAAAGCTACTGTACCAGCCGGTGCGCCAGCCACTAGCTAATCATCGGTCTGATTAAGTTCACGTTTAACGTCGCTGTAACTAAATCCTTGACTAGTTAAGTATTTTATAAGCTTTACCTGGTCATTTTTATATCGGGAAATATTGGCCTTTTTAGTAATTAGGGCCTTTAACCGTTGGCCTTCGCCCTCCTCTGATTCTCCTAACGCCTCTTCAACCACTTCTCCGCCGATTCCCTTTTTAAAAAGCTCAGATTTTATGGCGCGGTTGCTTTTATTTTTTCTACTTTGGAGTTCGATAAACCAAACCGTGAACTTGGCATTGTCTAGATAGCCCTTTTTTGTGAATTCACCAACCAGATTTTCTATTTGCTCGGCTTCGGCTTTTTTGCGGTAGAGATAGTCGCGGAATTCGCGTTCCGAATGCGGCCGGTTAAGAAGCCACACCAGCGCCCGGGCACGCAACTTGCCATCGGCTGATATTTTTTTGAACTTTTTTATATCACCAGGGCTTAGTTCGTCGTCTTTTTTTAGTTTATGGGCAACGAGCTCGTCCAAACTTAGAGAGAAAGTATACTCGTCGTCAATAAAAACACTCACCCGTTCTGTATTTTTAAGCTGCTGTTTTAAGGCTGTTATTTTCATAGGTTAGTGATGAACCTGATAGATCAACCAAAGCATTAGAGGCAGCCACAAAAGTTCTACAAAAAAGCCTTGAGATGTTTCGCTCCACTGGATCCATAGATGAGATTTTCTTAACCACTTCATTAAATCGTTTTTGTCTTCCCCAGCTTCCCCAGTCAGAAAAAATTGCAACCACATTGTGTCCGGTAAAATACCCAGAAAACCGCCGGCCACGATTACCCAAGGTGTTGCACTGACTGTAATAGCTAATAAAAATATTACACTTAGGCTAAGCACAAGATCGAGGGCCATAACTTTTTGGAGGCTATGAGTGCCACCGGGCACTTTGTAGTCCCAGTGCGGAATCATGTCTACAGCGAAATGACTTAACAGAGCGGCGGGCAAAGCCAGTACTGGCTTGTTAATTGCCGCTGCCACCAATGCCCCAGTTGCGGCGTGATTAATCCCTGTCATACGAACCTATTTTAAACTACTCGGCTTTTTCGGCAGCAGCACGGGTCTTTTTGGAGATTTCTTCTAGAACCTTGGGATTGTCTTTTAGGTATTGTTTGGCGGCTTCGCGTCCTTGAGAAATTTTGGCGCCATTGTATTCGTACCAGGCACCGCTTTTAACAACTACATCGTGCTCGACAGCCAAATCTATTACATCGCCTTCGGTGCTAATACCTTGGTTGTACATAATATCGAACTCGGCCTGGCGGAAAGGCGGCGCAACCTTGTTTTTAACAACTTTGACCCGACAGTGGTTACCAATAATCTCTTCGCCCATTTTAATTTGGCTGATACGGCGAATGTCCATGCGTACTGAGGCGTAAAATTTTAATGCGTTGCCACCAGTTGTTGTCTCGGGGTTGCCAAACATTACACCAATTTTCATACGCAGTTGGTTTACAAAAATTACCGTACATTTGCTACGGCTAATTACAGCCGTTAATTTACGTAAAGCTTGGCTCATTAAACGGGCTTGTAGGCCCATGTGGGCATCGCCCATATCGCCCTCGATCTCGGCCTGCGGTACCAATGCGGCTACTGAATCAATTACCACAATATCAACAGCGTTGGAACGCACCAGGGTTTCTAGAATTTCTAGGGCTTGTTCACCGCTATCTGGCTGCGAGATAAGTAGGCTATCGGTATTTACACCAAGACGCTTAGCGTAAGCTGGATCTAGAGCGTGTTCGGCATCAATATAGGCGGCTGTACCGCCGCTTTTCTGAACTTCTGCTACGGCATGTAGGCAAACAGTAGTTTTACCGGAGCTTTCTGGTCCATAAATTTCTATTATGCGTCCTTTGGGAATGCCGCCGCCCAGTGCAATATCTAGACTTAAGCTGCCAGTCGGGATAGTTTCGACATCAATCTTTGTAGCCTCGCCCAGGCGCATAATTGATCCTTTGCCAAACTGTTTTTCGATACTATCGACTGCCAACTGGAGCGCCTGGCTTTTGCCACTTGGAGCTGGGTCGTCTTTGGTTTTAGTCTTGTCGGCCATCATAAAATTCCTCTCATTTAAAGATATACCTTGAGTGTGACTACCAGTATACCAAGCGCTCCCGTCCTAAAAAGTGGTTGAGCTAAAAAAAGTTTGATTTACCACTACAGTTAACACAGTACCCAGGCCAGTTGGCCGGCTGGGTCTGGTGTGATCGGCACGGACCATGTATACAGTAGTAAACCGAACTATAGCTGTCCCAGCTAGCTAGAGCCGCAGGAGTAGCAATACCCTGCAGGTATTTATTAGCGTTGGCTTTGCAAGTTACGTCATCACCGGCGTCACACATCCTGATACTAATTTGAATAATTGGACCAGGCAATTCACCGGCATCGTGGTAGCTCCAATCGTCCCAACGATCATAATCGTAAACACTGTCGGGCCACGGTGCGTCCGGCCAAGTGGTTTTATATTGTCCCTGTAAAAATTGCTGGATCCCCGAAGGTAAGTTCCTAGATACATCAGCTGGGTAATCGTTGTACTTGGCAACATATAGGGTTAAGGCATTGGCCATGGTATGAAGTTCGGAATTAGAACGTTCTAGATAAGCTCGGTCACGGTACTTTGGGACAGCATAAGAATAGGTAATAGCCACTAGAAGCCCCAATAAGACAATTACTATTAGGGTCTCTACCATGGTAAAGCCCCTATCCAGCAGCTTCGTTTTAGTAAACATAAGCTTAATTGTACACCCCTATAGAGAGTACTGAAATTACGCTATACTAAGCATATGCGTATTAACGACAGCTACGTGATTGCTATGCTCGAAAAAAATCACAAAATAACTGACGAGCAGCTGCGTAGTTTGTTAGAACAGCAAAAAACCGATAAGCGGCCGCTGCAAGAGATGGCCGTAAAAGCCAACTTAATTACCGAGAAAGAGCTAACTCAGCTGTATTCCGCTCTTATTGATGTGCCGTTTACCGAAATTATTCCTAGGAATTTAAATAAAGACGTCCTAAAACTTGTGCCAGAAAAAATTGCCCGGCAATATAATGTCGTGCTTTTTGGGGTTAAGGCAGACGGAACCAAGCAACTAGCTATGGAAGATCCAGACGATGTACAAGCGCTGAACTTTTTACAAAAACGGCTGGGGACAAACATAGAGGTTTACACTTCTACTCACAGCAATATTTTGGCCTCTCTTGACCAATACCGCGAAAATATATCCAGTGAACTTACCCAAGTTATCGCCAGTGAAACGGCCGCACCTGCTAGTGAAGAAGTTAGTGAAGAAGACGTTGCCGAGGACAGCCCGATTGCCCAAACCGTAAATCTGATTATCGAATATGCTATAAAGCAAGGGGCCAGCGATGTACACATAGAGCCGCGAGAAGATTTTGTAAGTATCCGCTACCGAGTTGATGGCCAGCTTAGGGAGACAAACCGCCTACCAAAGAAAGTGTTAGCCTCTCTTGTGAGTCGTATAAAAATTTTGAGTAACTTAAAAATTGATGAACGCCGCGCCCCACAAGACGGCCGTTTTAAAGTAGCGATTGGCAGCGGACAATATGCGCTGCGTGTTAGTACTTTACCCATTGCCGACGGCGAAAAAGTTGTAATGCGTATCTTAAACGAATCTACCAAAGCATCTACTTTACAAGAGCTAGGTTTCTGGGGCCTTAATTTAGAGCGCTTGGAGCGCGCACTAACCCGTCCTCATGGCATGATTTTGTTTACCGGGCCTACCGGATCAGGTAAAAGCACCAGTCTTTTTAGCATACTTAGTCGCTTAAATCAGCCTTCGGTAAATATAAGTACTGTCGAGGACCCAGTGGAATATAAAATACAAGGAGTTAATCAGGTGCAGGTTAACCCCATCGCCGGAATGACTTTTGTAAACGGGCTAAGAGCGTTACTGCGCCAGGACCCCAACATCATAATGGTTGGCGAGATCCGCGACAGCGAAACCGCTAACCTAGCTATCCAGGCAGCGCTAACTGGGCACTTAGTTTTTAGTACTCTGCACACTAACAATGCTGCCACTTGCTTACCACGGCTGCTAGATATGGGTATCGAACCCTTTTTGATAGCTAGCACTGTCCGGGCTGTAGTAGGCCAGCGCTTAGTAAGAAAATTAGTTTCAGAAAACCTGGAAAGTTTCGAGCCGGATCCCGCCACTGTTACCCGCGTTCAGGCGGCTTTTGGCGTCAAAGACGCCAAAGATATGGACCGTATCCATAAGCTAGAACTACAGGCAATCGCCAACGGTATTAACCAAGCTGGCCCCAATGCCAAAGACTACACTATCGAACCATCTACCGATGAGACTTCTATAAAAAAACTTTGGCGTATTAAGGGCGGCGAAGGTACCACATCTTTCCGCGGACGTCTCGGTATTTATGAAGTGCTAGAGATGAACCCGGCCATCCAAAAGTTAATTGTAAGCACTAGTGCCAGCGAAGCCATTCAGGACCAAGCGATTGCCGACGGAATGATAACAATGCAAACCGACGGGTTTATAAAAGCCCTGCGCGGCCAAACCACGCTAGAAGAAATAATGCGTGTAACAAGCGAACGCTAATATATATGGCCGATTTTGCATATTTAACCACCAATAGCGAAGGACACCAGAGCAAAGGGGTTATAAGTGCTCCAACCCGAGAGGCCGCTCTAAATGTTATACGCAGTCAAGGTGCTAGGCCTTTGAGTGTAAAAGAGGTAAAACCCAAGAAAAAGGCCATGGGCGGTTTTGGTGCAAAAAAAGTTGGTATAAAAGAGTTGGTTGTTTTTACAAGGGAGCTGTCAACAATGATTGATGCTGGGGTTCCTCTGCCCAGAGGTCTTAGTACGCTAGGCGATCAGACCGAAAACAAACGCTTTAAGGAAATCATTTTAAGCATCACCCACGATATAGAAAGTGGTATGCCGCTGGCCGAAGGCATGGCAAAATTCCCAAATGTTTTTAGCGATGTATATGTAAACATGGTGCGAGCCGGAGAGGCCGGCGGGATTTTAAATGATATTTTACAGCGCCTAGCGACCCAAGTGGAGAAAGATGCCGCCATTCGCTCCAAAATTAGATCGGCCATGGCCTACCCAACAGTTATTTTAACTGTCACGATCATCGCTTTCTTTGGAATTATGCTCTTTATTATGCCCAAAATTGCCAAGATCATCACCAGCTTGGGTGGTCCAAACGCTAAGCTGCCAATTTATTCGCAGATAATGATCAACATCAGTACATTCATGCAGCATAACTTTATTTTTATCCTTATTATCATGGTTGGATCACTTTGGGGATTCCGTCGTTACATAAAAACTACCAAGGGTAAATACCGCTGGCATGGGCTTTTGCTTAGAATGCCCATTTTGGGCAAAATTATTGCAAAAATCGCCATTGCCCGCTTTTCTAGAACCTTTGCATCATTAATGGGATCTGGTGTTACCGTTTTGGAATCTCTAGAGGTAACTGGCAAGGCCGTTGGCAACGTGGTCATTCAAAAAGAGCTGGCTGATATTGCCGAAGCTGTTAAAAATGGCCAGCCACTAGGCGCACAACTGCTAGAAGCTCAGTTTTTCCCGCCAATTGTAGGACAAATGATGAGCGTAGGTGAAGAAACCGGCAAAATTGATAAAATTTTGCTTAAAGTTGCCGATTTCTATGAGCAAGAAGTAGACGCCGTGATAGATAGTCTGGCTAGCATAATAGAGCCGGTAATGATAATTTTGCTTGGAGGCATTGTGGGGTTAATTGCCGCCTCTGTTATGGGTCCGATCGCTGGTCTATCTAAACAAATCGGCGGTTGAACCCATCAGCACCCTGTTGACAAGGATTCGCTTATGGTTATAATCAAACACATGAACAGCAGTGTTCTGCATAACAAACAAAAGTACTAAATAACAAGAAGGGTGGGTCATTAACATGATCTTAAATAGAAAAAATAACCGCGGTTTCACAATCGTAGAACTGTTGATTGTTATTGTGGTGATTGGTATTTTGGCTGCGTTGGTAGTCGTTACCTATAACGGCATTCAGCAAAAAGCTCGTGATACCGAACGTAAGACTGATATTAACGCTCTACACGGTCAGTTCGAGGCATATCAAGCTCAGAATGGAAAATATCCAACACTGGCTAATGCTAACGATGCCACATTTAGGGCGGCAAACTTGAAGGGATTAGACCCAGCAGCTTTGCAAGATCCTAAGGGCGCGGCTCAGACACTAGTTGCCGCTCCGGCAGCCAACAACTACGCCTACGCTGTAACACCAGCTGGTTGTGATAACGGCGCTAACGGCGATTGTACGCAGTACACCTTAACCGCAACACTAGAAGGCGGTGGAACCTACGTTAAGCAGTCGCTTAACTAGGAAGTTTAGTTCTTAAAACAAAACTAGAGAACAATTGAAAGAAACCCGGGGTACAACCCCGGGTTTTTCCTTTATAATAAGCATGAGCATGACCAAACAAAATAATGGTGGGTTCACGGTCGTTGAGCTATTGATAACGCTCATAGTGGTCGGTGTGGTGTTTGTTGCCTTTACCACCACCTTTGCGGGCGTAGAAAACATTAGCAAAAAAGGTAGCGATATCGCCACGGCCAGCGCTGCGGCATTTTCCAAATTAGAATCATACGAGAACCTAGATTTTAATAGCTTGCCTGCCACATCGCCCAACGGCACTCTCAAGCAAGTTGAAGATTTTTCAGCATCGCTACCATCTGTTTTAGAAGCGCCAAGATCAGGCAAGGTCTACATAAATACCCAGAGCACTACCCTAAAGCAAGTAGACGTGCAGGTAACATTCGGATCCGGAGCTTCGCAGCGCTTTATCGAATACGACACCTTTATCCAAAAGAACGGGGTTGGTAGATGAGAATTCGAAAAGAACAAAGCGGATTTACGCTTGTTGAGTTATTGGTAATTAGTCCTATTATTTTGGTGACAGTTATGGCTGGTGTAACATTTTTATTTAATGAATATGGCCGCGTTATTAAGCAAGATGGCCAGTTAAATCTACAGCTAGAAGCCCAAGATATTTTGTTCGGTTTACAAGACGATTTATGGTACGCCAACCAGTTTGCCAGCGATATGAATGGCAACCTTACGGACAGCTACGCCCCAAGTGGAGGCTGGAAAAGCAATACTACTCCCCCTACTTTAATTGTTAGCTTACCGGCCCTTACAACTAATCAGCGAAACCCCAACCGCCTGCCCGTTTATATTAACGAGTCCACCTGTACGCCGCCGGACGGCAATGGCCAAAATTCTGTTTTATACGATAATGTAATATATTTTGTTAGCGGAACTAATTTATATAAACGAACCCTTACAGCCCCAGCGAGCCTAGCCGTCTGCAATACACCGTACGAAAAACAGACCTGTCCCCCAGCCAACGCCACGGCGTCTTGCCATGCCGATGTGCTGCTTAGCGACCATATTGCAAGCTTTGCAGTCACTTATTACGACACCGGTAACTCAGTTACTACAACCCCCGAAAACGCCGAAAGCGTACAAGTAGATATGAACTTACACGATACAGCTTTTGCCGAAGATGTTTATTCTAGTAGCAGCCTAAGGCTTAGAAAGTTAAACCAATAAAATGAAATTGCTTAACTTGCTTGGCCTGAGCGAAGTCGAAGGGTTAAGTAATTTTAGGGTCAAGGGTCAAGGATTAAGGATTAAGAGGATTCTTACACCTCACCCCCTAACCCCTAACCCTGAGTCTGGGTACATCATGCCAACCGTTATCATTCTGATCGTAGTGATGAGCATAGTTGCTTATGCCACACTGATTCAGGCCAACAGCTCGCTTAACCTCTCTTATAAACAGGCTTATATACAAATGGCTCGCACCGCCAGCAAAGCGGCCATCGATTACGCTCAAGAACAGTTCGATAACTCAAGCTGCGGTGTCTATAGCGGTACTGCCGAGACTAATTTAACCGGTACGACCAATAATCGATATCGGGTTACCATGCAGGCCGCGGTATCAAGTACCAGCGCCGACGGCTTTGATAAAAATATTATTGCGACCGGGCGTGTTTACCTGCCCAAGGCCAGCAGTTCTGCACTTTATGTGTTTGATGTGCGCTCCGAGATCGTACGAACCTACGCTGTCTGTAAAACTCCCGCCAACTTTGGCCCAATGGTTTGGTTGGACGCTAGTAACACCTCATCGCTTAAAAAAACCGGCACTACTACCACTACAGCAACACCTTCGACAAGCTATGGTAACGCCGGAGATAGTACCAGAGACACTCTAGAAGAACGCGCCGATAACGGCTCACAAACTGCAAACTCCTGGCAAAGTAACGATTTTGAGATGAATATTTGCGATTCCACCGAGTTTTCCAATGCCATATGCACCACCAACAGCAGTAAATACCTAAATGACGGTATGATTTTTTCTAATGTTAATGTGCCAAAAAATGCCACGGTAACATCGGCAACTATTACCCTAAATTGTGCCAATCCGGCTGGCACCAGCGGCGCGCTAAACGATAATATTGTTGGACTCTACAAAGCCGCAAATAATCTCCATCCTGACCTTTTTAGCTCTGCTGGTTCTAACCAACTTAAAACTCCTCTTGGCAACGCCGCCTTGCACACAACCGCCGTGGCTGGTGTTTCTTCTAATAATTGTCCACCTGGTAATAATACGGTTTTTGATGTTACCGGTGTTGCCCAGGAAATTGTGAATAACGCCAATTGGGACCCGGCAACTGGCGGAGGCCGCATGGGTTTTGCAATTTATAGAACTTCGGGTGCAGGTAGCCGCCATTTTCTAAAAACCGGCAACCAGTTCAGTATTTCTTACTCTGTAGCTACGGTTAGCCAAGCCAACAACGGCGATGGACTGGGCGAATGGGACGATATTTCAGGTAACGGCAATAACGCCATCTTTGTCTATGGAAATGCTCCGACGCGCCAAGATACACAGATCAACTCACTACCTATAGTTCGTTTTAATAACGGCGCTTTGGCCTCTAGCCTTACTACCCCAGTGAGCAATCAGCGAGAATTCACAGTTTTCGCGGTCCTAAAGCCCAATTTTTCTACTAGTGGTAGTAGCGGACGAGTAATAAGTGGAATGTCTACCGCCGGGACTAATGACACCGCCGGGACAAACAGTATTATCCCTCTAAGGCGCCAGGCTAGTGCTACTGGTTTTAGCGCCTTTTACGACAACAGCGTCAACTACGAAGCAACAATGGGTTGCAACCCCGCTTGCTCGTCTACACCCTACCTAGTGGATAGTAATTTTGCCATAGATACCGACACAAACACTATAACCGGTCAGCTCCGGGGCAACGGCGACACTCAGGACGGCGTTAAAACTGGTATTAGCCCGCCTGGATCGCCCTACACTTTTAGCATCAACCAAATGTATTTTGGCGGGAGAAGAACTGGAGCATTACCCGGCAGCGGGACCGATTACTTTAACGGTGATTACGCCGAGCTTGTGGTATATAACAAAGCCCTAACCTGCCATCAGATTGAAGACCTAGAGGACTATTTTCGCACAAAGTGGGCCATCGCCGCATCAGCTTGGACATCTACCTGTGTGGAGAACACCGTCCCGACGCTTTAAGATGTTATACTTCTTAGAAGGATAAGCATAAATGGGTGCGGATAAAACAAACTTTTACCACGATGAACCCCTGTTTGGACTGGATATTGGCCATTCCAGCATAAAAGTGATGCAGCTAGAAACTGCCCGCGGGGCAAAACCCAAAGTTGTAGGTTATGGGGTTAGCTTAGAATACCCCGGCGACAGCATAGTAGACGGCGTAATTATCAAGAAAAATGAACTTAGCCGGGCTCTTTATAATCTTTTTAAAAAAGGCTTGGTGGGGCATATCACAACCAATCGCGTAGCCTGTACTATTCCAACGTCACATACCTTTAGTCGACCAATGAAGCTACCTGTTATGGAAAATGATGCAATTGGCGAAGCCGTACGCCTAGAGGTGGAGCAATATATACCAATGCCCGCAGAAAGCCTTTATATAGACTACGAAATTTCCCGTAGAAACACCGACGGCATAGAACTTTTAATGGTTGCAACCCCAAAAAAAATTATTGATAGCAGTGTAAACTTTTTAGAAGCTATGGGCCTGCAGCCGGTTGCACTAGAGCCAACAATGAATGCTGCTTCTCGGCTTTTTAGTATGGCCGATGCATCCCATAACGACCCGACAATTCTAATAGATTTTGGATCAGTGTCTATTGATGTCGCTGTTTTTGATCAAACAATGTTTGTAAATAGCACAGTAAGCGGTGGAAGCGATATTCTAAATAATCTAATAGCCAAACGCTTTAAAATATCGACCGGAGAAGCCTATGCACTTAAAAGTCTGTATGGGATAGGTGTGAGCGAAAAACGACAAGAACTTATGGCTGTTACCTTGCCCATGCTAGAAGATTTAGTCCGCGAAGTACGTAAAACCATGCGCTACTACGACGAACGCACCGCCCAGGCTCATCATAAGATTCTCCAGATTGTTATTTTGGGCGGTGGAGCAAATATGCCAGGGCTAAGCGAATATTTAGCCCAGGAACTTAACATGCCCGCCCGTGTACTAGACCCCTGGCATACTTTGGATTTTGGTGGATTAGAGCCGCCTGATCTTATAAGGCAAGCTATCTACCTTACTGTCGCCGGTGAGGCGTTACTAGCTCCCGGAGAAATCTTTGTATGATTAACCTTTTGCCACCTGAATACGCAATGCTAATCCGCTATGGGCGACGAAATGCTGTACTGCGACGCTGGTTAATTGGGCTAGGTCTGGCCATAGGTGGAATGATAATTATTATTCTGGTCGGTATGGAGTACTTCAACCATCAATCCGGTAGTCTAAAAACCCACATTGCCTCCTCGCACGCCGAACTGCAATCTCAAAACCTGACTCAGGTTCAAAAAGACGCCGACGAAATATCGGGTGATATAAAAGTTATTAACCAAGTTTTAAGTAGAGAAATAGATTTTGCCGGGCTGATGCAAAAAATGGGCACCGTTATGCCACCCGGCACAATTTTGGGTAGCGTAACTCTTAGTAGGGTCGATGGAGCAATGGATTTAGTAGTTGACGCCAAAGACCACACTTTAGCAGTCCAGGCAGCTGTAAACCTCGGTGATCCGGCAAACGAAATCTTTGCCAGAGTCGATGTTGTATCTATTGGCTGTACCAGTAATGACACTACCTACAAATGTAATGCAGTACTAAAGGCTCTGTTTGGAAAAGGCGCCCAAAACAAGTTTCTAAATGTGCCAGGTAAAAGTAAGTCATGAACAGTAAAAAATTAAGAACAATTTTGCTTGGACTAATTGGTTTTGGAGTCTTATTATTTTTAGCTGTAGCCGTAATTGGTTTATCCAGCCTAAAGGCTAAGAGTCAGGGTGTATCAAAGCTTAAGCTAGATAGCCGCGTGGCTGACGATCAGCTGGCAAGCTTGGTGCAAGCCAAGGGCCAAATTGCTCAGTATGCTTATTTTAAGGACGTAGCTAAAACCGTTCTGCCAACCGATAAGGATCAAGCTCGGGTTATTTTGGATCTTTTCCAGCTGGCCGACCAATCCGGTTTATCCATTCAAGGTATTGGTTTTCCACTAAGCACTCTTGGTGTGACATCATCAACTAGTGCCGCTACAATTGGTCAGAGCACCCCAGTTGTTAGCGCGGTTGGAGTAACCCAAAAAGATTTACTAAGTCAGGCTAAACCAGTTCAGGGAATAAACGGTTTATATAGCGTGCAACTAGTAATTAATGTTGAATCCGGCAACAGCGTATCCGAAGATAAACGGCCCACATATCCTAAGCTTATTGACTTTTTGACCCGTGTAGAAAATGATCGCCGAACAGCACAAATCGCCCAGGTTTCAATTTTGCCCCAGGACAGCGATCTTGCTAGCGCCTATATCAGCTTTGGACTAACAATTAATATATTTATTAGACCATGAAAACAAACCTAGATTTAGATAAACTAAAAATCGTTCTCAAAAAGAACCTAGACCGGCTGTATAAGCACGGAGTATTTGTTGGAATCTTGATGGTGTTACTGGCCTATGTACTGGTGGTGTGGAAAATTAGCACGCTGGCTACTGCCGAACCATCTGATGATGATGTGACTGTTGCCGAAACAACTAACAAAATTCCCAGAATAGATAAAACCGCAATAAAGCAAATTCAGTCATTAGAGCAAGAGAACATAAATATACATAGTCTATTTAACGATGCCCGCAATAATCCCTTCCAAGAATAAAATTGGAATTAGACGTTAGAGATTAGAATTTCGAACGTCAAATCTCGAACTTCTAACGTCTAGTATTTCAGCGGCGGCCGGTCATTCGGCGTATATTCATCTCTTCGAGACTCTGTGCATAAGCTTGACGAGCCTCTAGTACACGATCGGCGTAAAGGTCGGGGTCCGGGCACCATGGAAAAATAAAATTATCCTCTTGGCCGGCAGTTTGAATCGTTAGGATTCCGTAATTAAATATAGTAGAAAGTATTCCGCGGTGTTCGGCATTTACATCTTCTACGTTAGACATGCTAAGCCGCGAGACTTTGCGAACGAACAAGCCTCGTTGAATTATTTGTACCAAGCTTTTATCTGTTACCAGTAACTTACTCTGTCTGTATATATAAGTTGCAACAAACAATACTAGCGCTAGCACACCCACAGCTAGCAACACTAACGCTACCATCAACCTGTACCCTTGAGCGCTTAAATTACTAAAAAAACTTGGCGCTGCCGCGATAGATATACCAGCGATAGCCAAAATAACAATCAAAGTTTCCAGATATATCAATACTATGCCGATAGGATGACGATGAACAACTGTAACTAATACCTCACCAGGCTCCAGTAAATCGCGCTCTTCTTTTGTAAACATTTCTAAATTTTGGGACGGTGACTTTTGCTCAGGAGCAGGTTCTGGGGTTGATGGTGGCTGTATCGGTTGAGGCAAAGGTGGTGGCAAAGAAGCTGGTGCGGGTTCGGGTGGTGTTGCTTGCGGTGGCATATCGGGTCTGATTATAACAGGGTTGGATCAGATGTTTTATTGGCGGGTTTTTTGCCCAGGTGTTCCCAGGCTTTGGTTGTCACTTTACGGCCGCGCGGGGTGCGCTCTAACAGACCAATTTGCATAAGATATGGTTCGTAAAAGTCTTCTATAGTACCCCGTTCCTCGCTAGTCAGTGCCGCCAGCGTTTCTACTCCTACCGGGCCACCATCGTGGTGCTCTATTATTACATTCAGCAGATGCCTGTCGGCCGGGTCCAGCCCAAGTTTATCAACCTCTAGCAGATCCAGAGCTTTGTGTGTGAGTGGCTCATCTACCATTCCATCGCCATTAACATCGGCATAATCCCTAACTCTTTTTAATAGCCGATTGGCGATTCTAGGAGTTAACCTAGAACGTTCAGCTAGTAAGTTAGCTGCTTTGTCATCAATTTTTACATCCAATATCCTGGCCGCGCGTTTAATAACTTGGGCGATTTCCGTAGGGCTGTAAAATTCCAGTTTATGAACCAACCCAAAACGGTCGCGCAGCGGCGCGGCGAGCGATCCGGTGCGCGTTGTGGCACCAATAATCGTAAACTTAGGTAAATCCAAGCGTAAACTTCGGGCACTAGGCCCTTTACCCAGCATAATATCTAGTTTGAAATCTTCCATGGCACTGTAAAGTACTTCTTCGATCGATCGATGCAAACGGTGAATTTCGTCTATAAATAGAATATCGCCGTCTTGCAAATTAGTGAGCAGCGATGCTAAATCCCCCGCCCGCTCAATCGCCGGACCCGATGTAATACGAATTTGAGCCCCCATTTCGTTGGCAATTACGGTGGCCATAGTGGTTTTACCCAACCCGGGTGGTCCATGCAACAAAACATGGTCAACCGGCTCGCCACGCTTTTTAGCGGCGTCAATCGCCAATTTTAGGTTTTGCTTTAAGCGTTTTTGACCTACATAACTGGCAAAGTCGCGTGGTCGCAAAGTTTCTTCAAACTGTTCTTCGGCCTTATCGTCATCGCCATCATCAGCGCTAACGCTAGTATTAACAATTCTCTCAATCGCCATACTGATAGTTTAGCACCCAGTAGACTAGGATGTGGCGGCTTCTGAAACTTCAGGCTCAGAACTGTCAGTCACATCTATGGCCCGCATATATTCATGAACTGACCAAGCTAGTTTTTCCATTTCGGTCATAGTATTGGCTAAGCGCTCCTCTGTCATTCTTCGACCTAGTGCTCCTCTGTCAATAGATTCATGGTGGTACAGTTTCTTTGAAGAACTGAAGCTCGTTGGCGGCTGACCCGTCCATTGAGCATCAAGAATTTTAAAGCCAGATCCCTGAATTACCGATAAGCTCAAATCTGTTTCAACAATATTGCCATTGTGCTCACCTGAAATTATAACGGATGGGGTGTTGCCATCTTCAAGCACGGGCTCAATTGTCGCGAATAGTCTGTCAAACCTCTGGACGACCGTCTCTCCGGGTACAAAGTCTGGGGCTTTTTTACCGCTACCAATTTGCATTTTTGCTCTAGCAGCTTTTCTATCAGCTTCGACTT
>JAYSLE010000026.1:0-7610 GCA_043725845.1 Candidatus Saccharimonadota bacterium | reverse complement strand
GGGTGGGCCTGAGTGCCAATAAAATAAGGGTGGTCGGGAGATTCTACCATCTCCACTAAAGTGCCATCTGGTGATAGGCCACTGATACGCAGCCCCCATCTTTCATATTGATCGCGGTATTTGTTATTGCACTCATAGCGGTGGCGGTGTCGTTCGGTAATTTTTTCTTGGCCGTACAGCCGGCGACTCAGGGTTCCGCGAGCTAGATCGCAGCTATAATCTCCTAGGCGCATTGTTCCACCAGTGTTTTCTTTGCCTATTTGCTCAGCCATGGTGCTAATTACCGGATCGGGAGTTTTGGCGTTAAATTCGGTAGAATTGGCGTTTTTTAAACCCGCTCTACGGGCCAGTGCGATAACTGCCATTTGCATGCCTAAGCAAATCCCTAAATATGGCAGTTTGTTATCGTAGGCGTAGCTAGCAGCCAATATTTTACCCTCAGACCCGCGGCTGCCAAAACCCGGCAGACCAACCATGCCATCTAGGCTGGCCAGCTCGGCCTGGGCTTTTTGGTCTTTTTCTAGCGCTTCGGCATCTAGCCAAACGATTTCGATATTAACATCGTTGGCCCAAGCGGCGGCCCTTAGAGCCTCGGTTAATGACATATAGGTGTCCTGGTTATCTAGATACTTAGCCACAACACCAATCCTAACCGTGGAGCGATATTTAGTGAGGGCGTTTTTAACCACTCGGCGCCAACTTGCTAGATCTGCCTTATGAACGCGCTTTATTCCCAGTCGATTGATAATAACATTGCCAATGCCGGCGTCTTCTAGAGCCAGCGGTACTTCGTAGATGGTTTTGGCATTTGGTAGTAACACCACCGCCTCTTGGTCTACCCCGGTAAATAAGCTTAGTTTTGGTAAAACTGATCGAGGCGGTTTTTCCTCGCTGCGGGCAACCAGAATATCCGGGGCAATGCCTAATCTTAGCAGTTCACGGACAGCGCTTTGAGCCGGCTTGGTTTTAAATTCGCCGCTAGCGCCCAAGTACGGGATATAAACCACGTGGACAAAAAGCACTCTTCCAGACCCTAGCCTTTGCCCCATTTCGCGAATTGCCTCTACAAAATTAAGGCCCTCGATATCACCAATAGTCCCGCCAATCTCTACAATATGAACATCAAAACCTTTACCGGCTTTGGCAATAGCCTGCTGGATATGGTTGGTAACGTGGGGGATAATCTGAACTGTTTTACCAAGATATTTACCAGCCCTTTCATCGGCTATCACCTCTCCCAAAATCCGACCGGACATTAGGCTGCTGGCCCTCGTTAGTTCGATATCTAAAAATCTCTCGTAGTGGCCAAGGTCTAGATCGGCCTCGGCGCCGTCGGCTGTCACAAAGCATTCGCCGTGTTCGGCCGGGTTAAGCGTACCAGCATCGACATTAAGATAAGGATCGCACTTTTGAATGTTTATTTTGAGCCCGCGGGCTTTTAAGATCGTGCCAATGGAAGCGGCGGTTATACCTTTACCGACGCCAGATAATACACCGCCGGTAACAAATATATACTTAGTGTCCTGCTTGGCTACCCTTGCCATGCTCTTAAAATAACCTTTCCCTCGTCTTTAACTGCTTAAAATATACCATGAAAATTAGGGGTTAGACGATAGAAACTAGAATCTCAAATTTCTAACTTCAAACGTCCAGCGTCTATTATTTTATTTGGTCTTGGACCAACTGAACGGCTTTGTCTTTTTGGGGGTCGTTGCCAGCTTTGGTATCCGCATCAGTAACGGTAACAGTTATGTCTGGGTTGATTCCCTGTTTGTTGATGTTTTTACCGGCTGGGGTGTACCAATGAGCAATAGTTATCTTAACCTCGCTGCCGCCTGCCAGTTGCTCGACTTGCTGGACTGATCCCTTGCCAAAGCTTTTGGCGCCGACTAGTTTAGCAACGTTATTATCGCGCAGGGCACCGGCGGTAATTTCGCTGGCGCTGGCGCTGCCGCCATCGATCAATACCACCGTTGGTAGGCCTTTTAGAATATTATTGCCGGTGGAGTATTCGGTGCTAACAACTGTTGTGCCGCCGCGGCGCTCGGAAACAACGGTTTGGCCCTTTTCTAGCCACAGACTGGAAATGTCTACAGCACCAGATAAATAACCACCGGGGTTACCGCGCAGGTCTAAAACCACACCCTTAAGACCTTTTGTTTTGAAGTCTTGGGCGGCGGCCTGAGCCAATTTAACTGTATCGTCGGTAAACTGGCTGATTTTTAGATAGCCAATAGATCCGATAACCTCGGTTTTGACACTCGGCAGAGTGATTTTTGCTCTAGTTATGCTGACATCGAAAGGCTTTTCGCTACCCCTAACAACAGTTAGTTTAACCACCGTATCAGCTGGACCACGAATTTTACTAACTACACTATCTACACTCATGCCACTGGTAGATTGGCCATTAACAGCGGCAATTATGTCTTTGGGTTTTAAACCGGCTTTTTCGGCCGGATGCCCGGATAGCGGCGACACAATCACAATATTATTACTGGCGTCGGTACCTAGTTCGGCGCCAATGCCGGTAAAGCTTCCGGCTAGGGTGTCGTTAAAGGTTTTGGCGTCAGCCGCGTTAAAAAACTGGGTGTAAGGGTCGCCGGTGGCACTAACTAATCCGGATTTGGCGCCATCTAGCAGTTTAGAGGTGTTTAAATTACCGTCAAAATCTTGTCTTAGTAAGCTATAAATTTCGTCTACCGACGAATAGTTTAATTCTGTGGTCAGGGTTTTATTTGCGCTAATAGGGCTAAAGCCCAACCCCGCTAACCTTAGGTCGCCGCGGCCCACAGCCATACCCGAACCAAATAAAAGAACTGCCACAAAAAGCGATAATATTACTTTTCTCAGTGGCCATTGTCGCTTTTGGCGCCCCGGCCTATGGGGTTCTGTGCTGTGATCCACCTAGTCTTGCTCTTTAGCCTTTGTTCTTAAACTTATTACCTTAGAACAATTATATAGGCTAAACGCTATTGCTTGAAGTAAATCCGACACTTTTAACTAAAAAATCCCACCGCTAGTTGAAATAAATGTAAGTTAAGCCGGAGCCGTTGATGCTCATTTCGGAATAATGCCCGGCCAGGTCGTAGTTATATTGGCTAACGTAAATAGTATCGCCGCTAACCGCCTCTACCCACATGGCGTGGCCGTAAGCGCCGCCCAGAGAAATTGCAACTGAGCCAACCTTAGGGACGCTTCCCGTTGGGATACCGGCATGGTTTGCGTCATTGATCCATTGATTGGCATTGCCGCCGGTATTTGTCCCTGGCCCATAGATGTCCCAACCGCCCCAGTAGGGCATATAGCCATAAGTCTGTTTAACCTTCCAGGCCGTGTAGCTTACACATTCGCGGTTGTACATGCCATAATCGTCGGTCAAAGTATCCTGCCCTACTGGATAGTCCCACTTTGCAGGATATCCGCCATGTCCCGGATCGCCCGCTACAGCTGTTCCACCAAGCCGGTGGTTGGCAGCTAACTGTTGGGCGCGCAATGTAGCTATTTGAGACTGATTGGACTTAATCTGGGAATCGTAGGCCGCCTTTTGGCCTTCGGTGTAGGCTAGCAACTGGCTCTGTTGGCTTTGAGTAGCGTTTAGGGAGGCTTGCTGGGTTTGTTGGTCCTTTAACAGGGCTTGCAAAGTCTCTTGTTGTTTTTGCAAGGTAAGTTTTAGGGCAGTTACTTTATCTAGCGTAGTTTTAATTTTGCTTTGTACTGTATTGCGGTATTCTTGCTTGTTAACAAAATCACTCAGATTAGAGCTGCTGGCCAGAATTTCTAGGGTAGATACCTTGCCTTCTAGGTACATGGCTTTGATGTTTTCGCCCAATACTACTTTTTGGTGGTCCAGCTGAACTTGGGCGGCGTCCATCGCCTTTTGGGTATCATCACTTTGCTTTTGGGTATTAAAAATGGCCTGTTGCAGAGCGTCAACCTGCTCTTGCAACTTGGCAATCGCATCGGCGTAGCTACTGGCCTGGGCGGCCAATTGGTTAGAGGCGTCCTTATTACTGGCGTTTTGGGCTTGGAGCTGCTGAATCTGAGCGTCAAAGTTATCGGCCCGGACAAAACCGCCGTATAGGGTGGCGCTAACTAGGGTAGCCACAATAACAATAGCGACCAAAGGACGCCAAGAAGTAAGCCTAATTTTCAGTTTTTGTTTTAGCATGAACACATTAAACATAGCACTCCTTTAATACAGATGCAAGAACCTATTTTTAAGACCCTACCCCTGAACGATTAATAATTTTTTTATTTGTTTATTCGTAAATAGCGCCGCGTAGCAATAGTAGATGAGGCAGCACCTATTATTATACCAATACCTACTTGGATACCCATGATCAGCCAAAAATGAGAATTAAAATAATTGCTAGAGTAGCTGATATCTAAAAGGCCTAAACTACTGGCCTGCAAAGTGCTGCTAGCTACCGCAAACAACGCACCACAAACAGCCAAAGATATTGCGGCGGCTACAACACCGTACATTACGGTCTCTACCACAAACGGGCCGCGTATAAACCAGGTGCTAGCACCCAGCAGGCGCATAATCACCAACTCGTCGCGACGGTTAAATATTGTCATGCGAATGGTGTTAAAAATTATCAGCATCGATATAACTATAAAGACTGCAATGCCAACCACTCCCGCCTCTTCAAAAAAGTGTGTAGCACTTGTAATTTTATCGATGGCCGCTTTTCGGTCATCGTCAAAGTTAGATTTTTCGGAAGATAAGCCTTGGATTTTTGGCTGGCTCAAAAAATCACGGATTTCTTGGAGACGATTTGGATCTCTTGGCTTAATTGCCAAACTTGCTGGCAACGGGTTATCGGTCTCGGCAATAGCGGTTAGTAAATCTTTATTACCGGCATTTTGTTTTTCGTAGGATTTAAGGGCCTCTACTTTAGAAACGTAGGTGATAGATTTAACGTTGGGTAATTGCTTGATTTGATCTGTTAAATCACTCCGCTGAGCCCCAGTGACGCTGTCTTTTAGATAAAATGAAACATCTATGTGCCCAGTAATGTCGGATATCGTGTGGCGGAACGT
Source organism: Candidatus Saccharimonadota bacterium (assembly GCA_043725845.1). Classification (GTDB taxonomy): domain Bacteria; phylum Patescibacteriota; class Saccharimonadia; order Saccharimonadales; family UBA10212; genus JAYSLE01. Next base: position 2,564 of record JAYSLE010000026.1, on the reverse strand, counting down.
GGCGTTAGCCACTACCGCAAAAAGCAGAATAGTAAGCGTAATGCTCATCATGGCAATTGCGGCAATAGCTAGCCAAATGTTTCGGCCAAAATTAACAATTCCAGTCTTAAAAATTCGCTCGGTAGTTATAAACCTACGGCTAGCGTTCATACGCCTTTGTACTGTCCTACTGCGCGGTCGGAAACTATATGTCCGTCACTAATTGTTACCACCCGGCGGCGCAGACTGTTAACAATATCTTGGTTGTGAGTGGTCAGCAGTACAGTGGTGCCAAATTTATTAACCTTTTCTAGTACCTTAATAACGTCCCAGGCGTGTTTTGGGTCTAGGTTACCGGTCGGCTCGTCGGCAATTAGTATCTTGGGCTGGCGAACAATGGCGCGGGCAATGGCCACCCGTTGGCGCTCGCCACCAGATAATTCTTGGGGATAGCTTTTGGCTTTGGCTTTTAAGCCCACAATATCAAGTACTTTGGGCACAGTGTGTTCTATCTCTTTTTTGGGTATGCCGGCAATTTCTAGGGCAAAAGCTACGTTTTCGTAAACCGTCTTGCCCGGCAATAGTTTAAAATCTTGAAACACTACACCAATCTTGCGCCGCAGCAGCGGCACATCTTTATCGCTAAGTTTGTCATAATCCATGCCGCCCACAATAATCTTGCCACTGGTCGGCTTCTCTTCTCTGGTCAATAACTTAAACAGTGTCGATTTACCCGCACCAGAAGCCCCCACAATAATTACAAACTCCTTAGGTTCGACATGTAGCGATATACGCTCCAGCGCCACCCCCCTGCGGTTATAAGACTTAGAAACTCTATCAAGCAATATCATCGCTTAACAGTATAGCAAACAAGGACTAGCTCTTTTACGATGTGTGGTTTTCAAGCCAGGCGTCTATTAGGGGGTTTAGGTTGCCTTCTAGCACCTTTTCGGCGTCGGATGTTTCGTAGCCGCTGCGCAGATCTTTAACTTGTTTATAAGGATGCAGAACGTAGCTACGGATTTGATTGCCCCACTCTGCCGATTGGTTGGGGCCTTTAAGCTCGGCCAGGTTTTCGGCGTGCTGCTCTAGCTGCAAGGCCGCCAGGCGCGAGCGCAAAATGGTCATGGCGGTTTCTTTGTTTTGCAGTTGGGAGCGTTCGTTTTGAATAGCCACGGCAATTCCTGAGGGGATATGTGTGACACGAACAGCCGAGTCGGTGGTGTTTACCGACTGCCCACCAGAGCCGCCGGAACGGTAAACATCGACCTTTAAATCTTTTTCATCCAATACCAGCTCTTCTGGTTTGCTGATGACGGGTATGATTTCTACTTTGGCAAAACTGGTTTGGCGTTTGGCATCAGAATTAAATGGGCTAAGCCGCACCAGGCGGTGCACGCCGGCCTCTCCCGCTAATTTGCCGAATAAATAGGATCCTTTACTGATTTTTATCGTCACGCTCTTTAAGCCAGCCTCTTCCCCTGCTGACTGTTCAATCGTTTCAGCTTTTAGGTTTTGGCTCTCTGCCCATCTTACATACATGCGCAGTAGAATTTGGGCCCAGTCTTGGGCATCGGTGCCGCCGGCGCCGGCGTAAATACTAAGAATTACATCGTGGTCGTCGAAAGGGCCGGCAAATCGGAGATTCGATTTGAGATTAGAGAACCCCGATTGGAGATTAGAGAATTGGGCTTCAAGCTCGGTTGTCATTTTTATATCATTCATTTCGGTCAACTCTAACAGATCACCTACCTCTTTTTGGAGTTCAAGCCAAGGCTGAGCGCTGCGAGCAATATCAGCTTCTTTTTTGGAGACTTCTTGGGCAGTTTTGTTATCGTCCCAAAAACCAGGAGCATTAATTTGAGAACGCAAACTTTCTAGCTCGGAGCTAAGTTTATCGAGACCAATTTTAATAGTGGCCTGAGCTATCTCGGCTTGTAGCTTTTCTATTCTCTTTTTTAAGTCTTCCATTGGTTACAGTATAGGTTATTTGGAGGTCCGACCTTGCAAAAAGTAAGGTATTTTTTTGTAAAAATTAATGATTATTTTTATCTTTTTGACAAGGACAGACCTCTATCAGAGAGAAAGGCCCGGTCGCATGGGTCGGGTCAGTCCCAGAGGGGTTGGAGTTGCTCTTGAAGTTGGCGGGCAATTTTAGGATCAGTGCCGCCAAGTACGCCAACGTTGCCGATGTTTTCGGCAAACATCCGGCTCATGGCCCGGGCAATGTCTTTTTTGGTAATAATTTTAATCCTGGCTGGAATGGAGCGAACATCTTCTACATAATCGTCAAAAAAGTATCGGCCGTAAGCCCCGGCTATGGCCCCGACTGTTTGCATAGAACGCTGGAACGAACCCAGAGCGTACTGCTTGGTAGCTTCTAGATCAGATTCACTGATTTTGCCATCTTTAACCTTCTTGATTTCGGCCATCACAATGTCGCAGAGCGCCGGTGCATTGGCCGGCAATACCTGGGCGCTTAGCCACCATTCGACCGATTTATTGGCTTGATTATGGCCGGAACTAACAGAATAAACCAAGCCTTTTTCCCTAGCTTGGCCAAAGATTTTAGAATAAAGCGTATC
>JAYSLE010000025.1:0-3520 GCA_043725845.1 Candidatus Saccharimonadota bacterium | reverse complement strand
CTATCAGAAAAATTAGCTTGCGGCGATACCTCTCCAGTTGGACTGGTAGATACCAAATAATCTTGGACCTTTTGAGCTAGAGACTTATCACCGACTGTAACAGTTAAATTTAGGCTGTATGTTGTCATGCCGTCTTGGTCGTAGACCGGGTAGTATATGCCGCTACCATAGCCGCTAGAATTAGATTTAATTTTACTATCTGCTACACCTAGGCTTTTAAGCTTGGCCACAACTTCGTCGCTTTTCTTGCTCATTTCGTCCAGTGCAGTCTGTTTATCGCTGCTCTTAAAATCATAGGTGGGTGAAAATACATATTCATCCGGCTGAGAGGTTAAAGTAGCATCGCCGGTAACCGTTACGGTTCTATCAGATGCCTTAATGTTAGCTTGCCAGGGTTTCCACAAAAACGCCATAACCCCAACAGCCACCACTAACAGCAAAATTATTATGCTGCGTAAATCCAATGCTATGTTCAAACTTTTCTTTGATGATTGCGGTTGCATACTGTCGGCCCCCAAATTACTTTAAATTAAGTGTTACTTAAATCCGCCAAAAAGTAAATTAAGGCCAATGATTTAACTGTTGGCCTTTTACTGTTGCAATAGTCAGGACTATAATTCTAGGGCAAGGAGATAATTTATATAATGTCGCTTAAGGTTCTTTCTAGAAAAATTGGAGAACAAAGTAAAAATTGCACAGTAGGATCCACCGGTTATGCAAGGTTTGAATACAGCTCAGACGGCGAGGCGATGTTATACACTGTTCATCCACTGGCCAGGGATATTGGGGGGATAGTCTGCAGGTTTAGCGCAGCCGATATTAATCTTAAATTTGGTGGCTTACCGACGGAACTATTCGAGACGGCAGCTGTCGATGTCGCAACTTTCGGTCATCCGTTTGTCCACGAACCCGAACTCAATCAAGAAGATGACATAGACTACTTTGTTGTTATTCACTACCCAGACCATCGTTTACCGGGTATTCATCAGCTACTTAGCTTTGCAGAAAACGATTAGCCAACCTGTGATTAACTTGTAGTGTGATAAAAAAGCAAAACTTTGTTGACCGATGTTTTAAGGATAAAAGTGGCAAGTTGGCACTAACAGCCACACCAAATATACCAATTATCATCTGGGCGGCTGCATCAGTTGCAGCTAGGTTAGTTAGCTATGGTATGGTTCACAAAGCGCTAAGTGTCGTTGCTTTTGGAGCAATATTCATCTGGGCGGTGCTAGAAATAACCCAAGGAGTAAACTATTTCCGCCGCACCCTCGGCCTAGCCGTTCTGATATTTACTATTTATAACCGCTTAACTTAAGGCCCTATACAACTCTGTACTATGCGGCCGCAATCTGTGTCTGGTTGAGTGGCTCATCTCGCTGCCAGTCCATTGTTATTTTTGGCGCGGAAAAACTAGCTTTAAGAGTCCAAGTGTCGCCCACACTTGGGAAAGAGTCTATTGATCGAAGATTTCCAAAGGCATCGTAAATAGGGACCCCACCACAAAGATAAAGCGCATCTCTTACTTCAGGGTGGCGCTCAACCTGCTCACCATGGAAAACATTTTCGAATGAGTCTGGAGTCAACAGCGGCTCCTGGCTGATATTATCTATTGCATATTCGCCATTTTCATTTACAAACAACCTGGCTGCACCAATGTGGTATCTGAATTTACCGTTCGGCTTATTGAACCCATGAACTAAGAGGATTGCCTCATTGTCATTAAGCCATGTCGGCGGCATCGTCAAACCCATTCTGGACTCTCCCCAGGAGGGGATGTTTTCTTTAGGAAATTCCAGATATTGCAATCCTTTTGCTACGCCGCTTTCATCGTGTGAAAATACCACGAACCGATGATCGTCAACCTCTCGCCTAAACATTGAATGATTGGTCCTAAGGGGTACGGCATTTTTTCCGGGTAGTATATGAAACATGTCTGATCCATCTCCTATTGGGGTTGTCTGGTCACCTATGCCCAGCCCTGTTACAAAATGCGTGTCCGGAAAATCTCCTCGGAGTAATGCTTCAGGGGTAGTGATTGAGACTGCAGGAAAAGGTAGGTATCTGCCTTCGTGTGGAGCTAGACGCGTGAACCCAATAAGAACACGGCCATCGGGTAGCATAACGGCTCTAGGGTCTTCTAGTAAGTCTCCACTCCTTCCTTCTTCGGGTCGCCAGACTTCTGTAAAAGACTCGGCTACTCCGTTATTCAAAACTGCGACTGCTAAGCTACCAATATCCGGTTCACCGGGTCCGCTCTCTTTTTCGATATGACGTCCCAAGAGCAGCGTTGGGCTACCGAGCTCCTGACCGATAGCAAAGGCTGCCACATTAAAAAAATTCTTTGGTAGTCCAGGTATTTCTCGGATTTCGGTAACCCTCTCATCAATGTAATCCCCGAGGTTTCTTGGATTTTTCTCGTCTTGGTTCATAGGCGCAGTAAAGGCCTCATGTTTCATGTTTTTTTTCGCTCTATATCTTAAGCTAACTTCTAAGGGTCACTATAGTACTATCAATTGAAAAAGCAATAGCATAATCGGTAACTGTTGTTCGACGCATAGCCTTAAAAAGTAAAATTCACAGCGCCTAACAGTTTTCGTAAAAACGTAAGCATTTTAAGACATTTGCCAAATTTTTTGGCTAGGTTTATATTCAAATTACATTTAAAGCATCTGCGGCACGACTGTCACCTATATAAGCCGCTGTAAGGAGGTCTAGTGAAGCAATCTATTGTTTAATCCGTTATAAAGCAGCGGATTTTTTTGTTCTAAAAAAATAATTTTAAGTAAAAAGGATATGTCACTATGAACTCAACAACTCTAACTCCAATCAAAACCTTGCCATGGGGCGAGGAAGTCTATTTAGAAATTCCGATAAACAAAGGGTCTGGCAATAATTTTTATGCCCGGCACTCTAAGTCTTCTGAGGGCCACGAATATCTAGAATTTTACAAATATGGCACCAAGCCGGGAACCGACGGTGAACGTTTTGTACAAAAGCTAAAGCTGTTCAACCCAATGCAGTGGCTGCAAATAAAGCGCTCGGTCGAGAGCGAACTTATTGGCTCTATTGGTTGGGATCTAGACCAAGCCCAAATAGAACTAGAAGGTCTAGAAGCTACCGCCAATGAAAATAAAGCAGCCGAGGCCACCAAAACTAAGTAAAGGAATGTTCTAAAAGTGGCTCTTGGTATGCACCGGGCCAAGAGCCACTTACAATCCGTTAAAAATGTTAGAATAATACCTAGATGAAACAGGTAAAAACAATTTCTGTAGCCGAACTTTCTGAGATGGCCAAAAAAATGTACGGATTTATTGTTAAAGCCGATGTGGACGTAACTAAGGAGATTGTTCTGGTAGATATGGGTATGCATGCCGACGGCGAGGCAGAGTTAATGGATCAAGGCTCAAAACAAAATGATTTGTGGGGTATTAACTTGCACCCCGATAAATTTGGGACGGATGAATTTGTAGAGTTTGATTCTATGATTAACCTAAAGCCTAGTCAGGGCAACATGTCC
>JAYSLE010000024.1:0-8122 GCA_043725845.1 Candidatus Saccharimonadota bacterium | reverse complement strand
CTCCCTTGCAGTTTTTAGATGCTCCGTCGGATTTATTGCACCACCAAGTATTCAAAAGTGTCTGCGGGGACGATTGGCACCAGCGGCTGCGCGGCTACGAGGTTGATGAACGTGAATGGGACACCAAAACCATCGGCCGCCAGTTCGTGATGGACGATTACCAAGCGCCCGAAGATAAGGTGCGCAGCCGTTTAATGCATCTGTGCGAAAGCACTGGGCTAAAAATGCGCTACAAGAATTTCGCCGCCCGCGGCATGAGTGTGCATATCCGCTACAAAGGCGGCGATTACTGGCATAGCCGGAAGGCTTTTAAGAGCAGTTTTTTTACCAACGCCGAAATCTATCGGCGGGCCACACTGCTTTTTAACCAGCACCCCCGGCTGGACTATGTAGTAGAGATAGGTGTTAGTTGTTATCTGTTGGAGCCGTCCAGCATGAACCAGGTGAGCATTTTAGAAGAAGTTAACAAAGAGATATGGCTAACCGATGCAGTTGATGAAGTTAACCAGCGCTACGGCAATCACACCATCACCTTTGCCGTTAGCCTAGATGCCAAAGAAAAGATTAAGCAAAAAATCCCATTCGGCAGCACCCGCTACTTTGAACTACTCTGCCAACAAGGATGAGCGGATTTTGAGTTATAATAGGGATAAGATATGAGCTTAAGCACACAGCCTTATAAAGGTGCCCGGGATTTTTATCCTGAAGATAAGCGCCTGCAAAAATACATATTTGGCGTTTGGCGCCGGGTAGTAGAAGGTTTTGGCTACCAAGAATACGATGCGCCGGTGGTGGAACCGTTAGATCTGTATTTGGCCAAAACCAGCGAGGAAATTGTTAGCCAGCAGACCTTTAGCTTTACCGACCGCGGGGGTCGCAGTGTAACGCTAAGGCCGGAGATGACACCAACGGTCAGCCGTATGGTGGCCGGTAAGCGCCAAGAGCTTAGCTATCCGCTGCGCTGGTATTCGATACCTAATTTATGGCGCTATGAACGCCCCCAAACCGGTCGCCTGCGCGAGCACTGGCAGCTAAATATTGATCTGTTCGGAATTGCCGGTATAGAGGCCGATCACGAGATGGTTTTAATTGCCGATTCGCTTTTAAAAGCTTTTGGGGCTAAAAACGATATGTACGAGATCAGGCTAAACAGCCGAATGTTTGTAAACTGGCTATTTACGGAGTATTTAAGGCTAGATTACCCCCAGGCGGTTGCCATGATGCGTTTAATTGACGGCATGCACAAAATGCCGCCGCAGCAGTTTGAAGAAATGGCCAGCGCCATGTTAACCCCTGGTCAAAACGAGGCCGGCACCGCCAAGCATTTGATGGAACTTCTAAAAGCTAAAAAACTAGAAGATTTGCCGCTGCCCACTCAGGCCCACCCGGCTGTAGCCGAGCTAAATCAATTACTGAATCTTCTACGGTCTAGTGGGGTAGAAAACGCCGTATTTGATATAACCCTAATGCGCGGATTCGATTACTACACCAATATCGTTTTTGAAGTCTTCGATAAACATCCTGATAACAACCGATCGATGGCTGGCGGCGGCCGCTACGACGGCTTAGTAGCCCAGTTTGGAGTAGAGCCGGTACCAACAGTTGGTTTTGCCGTTGGTGATGTAACTATGCAAAACTTTCTTACGGTTCACAAGCTGCTGCCAGAACTGGCTACCGAGACCGATGCCGCCGTTATATTAGTCGGTGATGTTTATGAAGCCGCCCAGGCAACCCTGGCCGAGCTACGGCACGAAGGTCTGCGATTGGCGATAGATTCTAGCGGCCGCAAGCTAGATGCCCAGATTAAAAGTGCCGATAAAGCTGGAATACAATACGTGCTGTTTGTTGGCGAGCAAGAGCTAGAAACCAAACGTTTTAAACTAAAAAACCTAGAAACCGGGCAAGAGGAAGAACTTAGCCTAGAGAGGGTCGTCAGCACTCTAGCCAAACGCCACCGCTCAGCTGACGAGTTATAAAAAAGTGTTTTTTGCCAGCTGGTACCTCTCACAAGGTATAATCAATAGATATGAAAATTACCAGAACCGATAAAAACTCGACCAAACTTACTCTTAGTATTAGTGCCGATGCTGAGGATCTAGAGCCAATTCACCGCCACACGCTACGCCACTTTGCCCGTCAGGTTAAAGTGCCTGGGTTTAGAGTCGGCAAAGCGCCGCTGCATATGATAGAAAAGCACGTTGGCCAGCAGGCGCTAGCCGACGAGTTTATGGAACACGCCCTTAATGAACTTTACGGCCGGGCAATCGATGCCCAAAAAATTCGGCCGGCTGGCGCTCCTACGGTTAATGTCAAAAAATTTGTGCCCTATACACTTCTAGAATTTGAAGCCGAACTAGAAGTGATTGCACAGATTAAACTGCCGGATTATAAAAAGATTAAGGTTGCTAAAAAACCAGTGACTATCACCGCCGACGATGTAAAAGGCGTTTTAGATAATTTAAAGCGCAATATGGCGGAGCGAGAGCCAGTAGACCGGGCAGCCAAATCTGGTGATGAACTAACTATAGATTTTGCCGGCCGAGACTCCGATGGCAAGCCAGTTAATGGTGCCGATGGCAAAGATTACCCACTTCTATTGGGATCCAGTACGTTTATTCCAGGGTTCGAAGAGTACCTTATGGGCGCTAAAGCCGATGAATCTAAAGAATTTACCATTCAGTTCCCGGCCGATTACGGCGTAGCCGCTCTACAGAACAAAAAAGTTACCTTTGTTGTAGAGGTTAAAAAAGTTTCCGAACTATCAGAACCCAAGCTAGACAACGACTTCGCCGCTAAAGCCGGTCCGTTTAAAACCCTGGCCGAACTTAAAGACGATATTAAAAAACAGCTCAAATCCGAGCGGGATCTAAATGCCGGGCGAGAGTTCGAAAACGAACTAATCCGGGCAATAGTAGCCAAATCTACCGTCGAAGCGCCCAAAAATCTGGTTGACCAGCAGATTATGGGAATGGAAGAAGAAGAAAAACGCAACTTGGCTTACCGCGGCCAAACTTGGGCCGAACACTTGGCGGAGGAGCGTGTGACAGAAGACCAGCACCGCGAACGCAACCGGCCGGAGGCCACAGCCCGGGTCCAAGGCGGCTTGGTGCTAAGCGAAATTGCCGAACAAGAAGATATTAATGTCACGCCGGAAGAACTAGAGATCCGCATTCAAATTCTAAAAGGCCAGTACCAAGACCCGTCTATGCAGGCCGAACTTGATAAGCCCGAAAATCGCCGTGACCTAACCAACCGCCTAATGACCGAAAAAACCGTCGCCAAACTAGCCTCCTACGCCTCCAAATAATTTCGCTACTGCTTGCAAAACAGGCGTCCTCAAGTAGATAATCTAGTAATTGGAGCTAATTTATGAATAAAAACCAACTTATACGGGCACTAGAAGAAGAGATAGCCGAGAAACTTGTACCCGAACTAAGCCTAAAAGAAGAACAAGATTTGGTTGAAGCTCGCGAGAAGGCGTGGTTTGAAAAAGAAAGAGAACTAGACGAAAGAGTTCGAGCGGTAAGAATCGCAGTAGGCGGGTCAGAAGACGCGGAAGAAGTATCGGTTCCGGTATTTAACCTGCCTGGTGGTTATGAGGGCTATACACACATCAATGCCAGAATTATTACGCAATTTTTTGACGCCGAGAGAACAGATATCAGAAATAATGTAATTGTTTGGGATGCATACCCGGGTCCTGAAGACGACGAACCTATTTTGGGGCTAGCTGCTGTTTCTACGGTTGACAGGTTCTCTGTTGGTGATTATTCCGAGTCTGATGTTAATTGGGCACAACAACTCGAGTTTGAAAAAGCACTTTCAGACATTGAGGCCATAGTATTTCCAACAGACCAACCCACCAAGAGTTCAGGTGGTGAGCCGGCCACATCCGACTGGTTTCATCTCAGCGTACACTAAGTGCAATTGGCACTCTTGACTTGTGAGTGCTAATTTTCTTATAATAGTTAGTACATGAGTAAACCCAGCAGCCAAATTCTAGTTCCGACAGTTATCGAGCAAGAGGGCCGCTATGAGCGGGCCTATGATATTTATAGCCGCCTGCTTAAAGACCGGATTATATTTTTGGGTGATGATGTTAACGAACACAGCGCCAATTTAATCGTGGCCCAGATGTTGTTTTTAGAAAACCAAGACGCCGATAAAGACATTATCTTTTATATAGATAGCCCCGGCGGCAGTGTTTACCACGCCCTGGCCATCTATGACACCATGCAGTACGTGAAGTCGGACATTCAAACCGTTGGTATTGGTGTGCAAGCCAGCGCGGCGGCTTTTTTACTTAGTAGCGGGACCAAAGGCAAGCGCATGCTTTTGCCACATTCTACGGTGATGATTCACCAGCCATCGGCCGGAACTAAGGGCAAAGTAACTGATATGGAGATCGATCTTAAAGAAGGCCTACGCCTTAAAAAATTGCTTAACGAAATTATGGCCAAAAACACCGGCCAAAAACTGTCTAAAGTAGAAAAAGACGCCGACCGCGATTATTGGATGACGGCTGACGAGGCCAAGGCCTATGGCTTAGTTGATAAAGTGATTGCTCACCGATAAGCAAATTCTACAACGTTTTTTGTTCAAAACACTTGAACCGTACCCCGTTGCTGTGTATGATGTAACGTAAGAAGTAGTGTACTTTGGTGCTTGCTGTGATTATGACATCTTTTTGCATCGCCGAACGTAGTGGGCTTCTAGTAGTTGCGCGACACTAATTAACTAGAGGAACTTTATTTTTAATGGCCAAAAACAGTGGCACTTTGCAAAAACGCACGTACTTTACTCAATCTGACGATGTTATAGACCCACCTAACTTGGTGGACCACCAAAACACCTCCTTTCAATGGTTTATAGAGGAAGGTTTAGGCGAACTGTTAGCCGAAATCAGCCCCATTGATGATTACACCGGTGCCAAGCTAAGTATTCGCTTTAAAGATTATCACTTCGAGAATCCCAAATTAACCGAGCATGAGGCCCGCGAAAACAACGTTAGTTTTGATGCCCCCCTTAAGGCAACCGTCGAACTAACCAACAAAGTTACCGGCGAGGTAAAGGACCAAGAAATTTATTTGGGAGATTACCCTTGGATGACCAGCCGGGGCACGTTTGTAATTAACGGCGCCGAACGCGTTGTCGTGAGTCAGCTTATCCGCTCAAGTGGCGTATTTTTTAGCGCTGATCCGCACGGCAACACTAACCTATACGGCGCCAAAGTTATTCCAGTCCGCGGAGCATGGCTAGAATTTGAGACCGCAGCTGCTGGCGGATTATTCGTAAAAATCGACCGTAAGCGCAAAATTGCCGTAACTACCTTACTAAGAGCACTGGGAATGAACGAACAACAGATCCGAGAGGCCTTTAAGCACGTAAATCAAGGCGAAGTTAATTATGTTGACATAACACTGGCTAAAGATCCAACCAAGAGCACCAACGAGGCACTAATCGAACTTTATCGCCGTTTGCGTCCTGGTGATCTGGCCACTGTAGATAACGCCCGCAGCCTATTAGAAAATATGTTCTATAACTTTAAGCGTTTTGATTTTGGCCGAGTGGGCCGCTACAAAATCAATAAGCGCCTTAATATGGATATTCCCAACACTGTCGACAACCGAGTAATGCGCATAGAGGACTTAATTGCCATTATCGCCGAGGTCATTCGCCTAAACGTTACCCAGGAACCAGCCGACGAGATCGATAGCTTGTCTAATCGCCGGGTCAAATTGGTCGGCGAGCTGGTTCAACGCCAGTTCCGCATTGGCCTGCTTAGAATGGAGCGTAATGCTAAAGACCGTATGAGCATGAGCGAGATCGAAACCGTTACGCCGGCTCAGCTTATTAATGCCCGTCCAGTGGTGGCCGCGGTGCGTGAATTTTTTGCTTCTAGTCAGCTGTCCCAGTTTATGGACCAGATTAACCCGCTTTCCGAACTTGCCCACAAGCGCCGACTAAGTTCCATGGGTCCGGGTGGCCTTAGCCGCGAACGCGCTGGGTTCGAGGTCCGCGATGCCCACGCTACCCACTACGGCCGTATTTGTCCGGTAGAAACTCCCGAGGGCGCCAACATTGGTCTAGTTCTAAACTTAGCCAGCTACGCCCGTATCAACGAATACGGTTTTATCGAGACTCCTTACCGCAAGGTAATTAATGCTGTAACCGCTAAAGAGGCCGTTGGCCACACCGCATCAGTTAATTTAGAAGACGAAAAAGGCAAAGTTATCGTTAAAAAAGGCGCTCTTATTTCTGCCGCCAACGCCAAAAGTCTAGCCGGCGTCAAGGGCCGAACTACTTGGCCGGTTAAGGCCAGAGTAACCGATAAAATTATTTATCTTGATGCCGCCGAGGAAGACCACGCCGTAATTGCCGGTGCCGGTAACGAAGTCGATGCTAAGAACAACTTTAAAGAAGTTCGTGTTAGCGCCCGAAACCGCTTACAACCTGGCGAAGTCGATGCCGACGAAGTTACTCATATGGACGCTAGCCGTTCACAGACCATCGGGTCTAGCGCCGGTTTGGTGCCTTTTGTAGAAAAAAACTATGTTCTGCGTTCGCTGATGGGTTCTAACCAGCAACGCCAAGCCGTACCCTTAATTAAACCCGAAAGCCCAATTGTGGGCACTGGTATGGAGGGTCTAGTAGCCGAGAATACCGGGCAGCTGATAGTTGCCGAGGCTGACGGTGAAGTTACGAAAGCCAGCGCCGACGAAGTGGTAGTAAAGTATAAAACCGGCAAAAGCAGCACGTATAACCCCGTCCACTTTGCCCGCAGTAACGAAGGTAGTTCCATCAACCAAGTGGTTGTGGTCAGCAGCGGCGACAAAGTCAAAGCTGGCGATCCTATTATAGAAGGCATGAGCATAGCCGGCGGCGAGCTGGCACTTGGCAAAGATCTTTTAACTGCCTTTATGTCTTGGTCTGGTTATAACTTCGAGGACGCTATTATTGTTAGCCGCCGTTTAGTTCAAGACGATACCCTAACGTCTATTCACATTGTTGATTACATGACCGAGGTCCGAGAAACTAAACTAGGACCAGAAATTGTAACCCGCGATATTCCTAATGTTTCAGAAGAAGCTCTGCGTCACCTAGACGAAGATGGTATTGTGCGCATCGGCGCCGAAGTTCACCCCGGCGACATCTTAGTTGGTAAAATTACCCCCAAAGGTGAACAAGAACTTTCTAGCGAAGAGCGATTACTGCGTGCTATATTCGGTGAAAAAGCCAAAGAAGTTCGCGATACCAGCCAGCGCATGAGCACCGGCCGCCACGGCAAAGTTGTTGGTGTAAAGGTCTTTAGTCGGGCCGGCGGACACGAACTTAAGGCCGGTGTCATTATGCAAATTCAGGTTTTTGTGGCCCAAATGCGCAAAATCAGCGTCGGCGACAAACTGGGCGGCCGCCACGGTAACAAAGGCGTTATTGCCCGTATTTTGCCGTCCGAAGATATGCCCTTTAACCAAGACGGCACACCAATCGACATAATTTTAAACCCACTCGGCGTACCTAGTCGTATGAACATCGGCCAGCTGTTCGAAACCCACCTTGGAATGGCTGCAGCTGCACTGGGCTTTAAGGTTGCCAGCCCATCGTTTAACGGTGTGCCGATCGATAAGATCAAATCACTACTAAAAGAAGCCGGCCTACCAGAGGACGGCAAGCAGCAACTTTACGATGGCCGCACCGGTGAAGCTTTTGCCGAGCGCACCACCGTGGGCAATATGTACATCATTAAGCTTAACCACATGGTTAGTGATAAAATCCACGCTCGTTCCACCGGCCCTTACACTATGGTTACTCAGCAACCACTGGGTGGAAAAGCCCAAAACGGTGGTCAGCGCTTTGGAGAAATGGAAGTGTGGGCGCTAGAGGCTTACGGCGCCAGTAATACGCTGCAAGAGATGCTAACCATCAAGTCCGATGATGTTTATGGCCGCGCTAAAGCCTATGAAAGTATCATCAAAGGCACTGAAATCCAGGGCCCGAAGGTGCCAGAAAGCTTTAACGTTCTGGTAAAAGAACTTCAGGGATTGGGCCTAAAGGTAGATCTTTTGGCCAATAATCAGATTATCGATGCCGAGACAGTACTAGCCCAAAACGTTAAGAACGA
>JAYSLE010000023.1:0-2102 GCA_043725845.1 Candidatus Saccharimonadota bacterium | reverse complement strand
CCGTACGGCAATTTGGACATTAGCGTTTTATTGCCACGTAGTAAAGCTGGTACCGCAAAAAGCGTTCCAAGTACAGATGATACAAATATCATAAGCAGGCTAAGCGAGGGACGGCCAAGAATCGTCCCAGTTATTAGACCCAAGCGCACATCTCCAAAACCAATCCAGCGACCCTTAGACGCATAAAATAACAGATAGAAAATACCAGAAGCAATACCTATGCTTAAAGCTAAAAGCTCAAGGCTAAAAGCCTTATTCGCTGCATAAAACAAAGTGTAGGCTAGTCGGCCAGCCAAGCCAACGAACAGGGTTGGGTAGATTATGCGGTTGGGCAACAACATCCATCTGAGGTCATAAACCAATAAAGCCATCAAACCAACTGAGGCAATCAACCAGCTTACGAACAAAAGTTGCTGGCCTGCCCCCGATAGACTAGCCGGCCAAAATAGATAACTAAGGGTAAAGGTAGCTCCCATTGCAATTTCGACTATTGGGCTGTCTTCTATGGGCTTTTTACAGTAGCGGCAGCGACCACGCAGTAAAAGCCAGCTGATGACTGGCACAAGGTCTTTAGAGGCAAGTTCGTGTTTGCAGTGCGTGCACATGGAGCGGCCATTTACGATTGAAAGTTTTTTGCTGTCATTGGTTCCTTTTTTGGCTTGTTCGTGGACGCGCCAAACCAGTGCGTTAACAAAACTGCCTGCACAAAGACCAAACACAATAAGGATAAGAACAATCATTTAGCAGTATCCTAACATAAAACGAGCCCCAGATGGGGCTCGTTTAAACTTAGTTTAATCTCTTTCTTAAGACTCTTGGCACTGGCCGATGGTATTACCACCCGAGTTTTCAACTGAGAATCTTACAGCAGTCGACCGCTGTGGCCCACCAATTGTGTTTGCGAGGACCGCTGGGTCGCATTTGGCAGCTTGGACATATTGGAGCGAACCAAGCACTATTACACCGGATTGAATCCCAGTAACAACGGCTACGGGCGCAGTTAACGTACCCAGCTTAGCCAAGGAATTTACACCGGTACCGGCGGCAGTTAGATCGGCAGGAACCTTTGGAACATTTCCATTGTTATTAGCAGCCCACTCGTTGACGGCGGCCAAGTAATTAGCTGCGTCGTTTCTGGTCTGGGTGTTTCGGGAATTACGCTGCAAGGCTGGTACAGCCAAGAAGACAATGGCCAGAATAAGACCGGCTATAGCCAGCACAATCATTACTTCTATAATTGTGAAACCTTTGGTTGATTTGCGAAGTTGAGTTTTCATCTAAACAGGTGCCCCCCTGAGGAATTATTTTTAGTTCTTATGCTTATATACTAGTAGTTCTGGATAAAAAAGCAAGCAAATTTATCGTTGCAGGGTCGGACCTTGTAAAAAAATATGTAAAATTCAGTAATTTTTACTAAAAAATTCTTAGTTTTTTACAAGGTCCGACCCTGTTTGGGGGATTTATTTAATAAAGTCTTTGCCCGCTAAGCTATAAATTGGCAGCAAAATGGCCGCTACGATAATTATTGCTACAACACCAATAAAAATCATCAATACTGGTTCGATTATTGTAGATACTGCCTTGATCTGATTATCTACTTCTTTCTCGTAATAATCCGCCACTTTGCCCAGCATCCCCTCTAGGCTGCCGGATTGCTCGCCAATGCGTATCATGCCCGGAACTAGAGTTAAGAAATTCTTATCACCCTCCAGCGTTTCGGACAGGTTTTTGCCGCCTTTTACCTTTTCGGCCGCGGCATTAATAGAACCTGCAATATGCACGTTGTTTACAGCCTCGGCTGTGGTGCTAAGTACTTTTAAAAGTGGCACGCCGCTACCTACCAAAGTGGAAGCGGTACGGGCAAAGCGGGCCATGTAAAGCTTCATAAAAAGTGGGCCAATTGGCCAAACGGTCATTTTAAGATGATCTATCACTTGCCTACCCGGGCCGGTACGAACATACCGAGTGGTGAGCAAAACAAGAGCCGCTAAAAAGATTAGCATCGCCCACCAAAAATGGATTATAAACTGTGAAACATCTAGTAAAATTACCGTAAAAATTGGCAACTTTGCCCCCGAGATGCCCTTGTAAAGGCCTTGAAC
>JAYSLE010000022.1:0-4750 GCA_043725845.1 Candidatus Saccharimonadota bacterium | reverse complement strand
TGCAATCGGTAAAAAAACAATAAGTTTATCGACGGAGCTGTCCAGTGACACAATGATTACACCAAATATTGAAATTATTGCCAGAGTTAGGGCTTCTCTTCTAGCCTGCGAAATTAGAGCATAGAGGCCAAAGACAACAAGTACAATCTGCGAAGCACTCAAAATTGCTATCTTCCCGATGTTAAACTGGCTTGGAGTGCTGGTATGCCAAATAAACGAGGGTATTACCCATAGTCCAGCTCTTAATGACTCGTTCAGTCCATGCCAATGTGTAGGAAGCAATAGAAGGGTGGCTGCTACCGAATAGTGTCGGCCTACCGCCCAAGCCAGCGGCGCAAGAAGAATAATCATCATAGCTGCCGATACTGCAGCTTGCCGATTACTGATTTGTTTAGCCCGGTTAAGAAGTTGGTCATTAAATAGGACAGCCATGATTAGTAAAAACCACAAGGCGCCCGGGCTATAAAGGCATAGTGCAACTGAAAAACAAAAAACTAATAGGCCCAAGGTCGCGTTTTTTTTGGACTGCATAAAATACATATAGCCGAGTACCACTAGCAGCGGTGATAAGTACATTATTGCCGGCGAAGCACTACGAGCAGTAAGTATAAACAGTGGTGTGCCGGCTAGCATTAGGACTCCAAGCAGACCGATAAACCGGCCAAACCAGCTACAAAGCAATCTATAAAAACATCCTAGGAAAACTAATGCAAAGAAGACTGATGCCATACGCATAGATGTTGCACCGTGGTATCCAAGGTTTTGAGCGATGTTCTGTAACAGGCGGTGTGGTGCGTTTACCGGACTACCCAGAATAGCGTTTAGATTGGCGCTATTAGCGCGGGACGAAACCTCTAATGGACTCATCCCGGCTGTTAACGAGCCAAGATGCCAAAATAACAAAGTAAATGCTAGGCCAGCTATAAGTAGCGTGGACACTACCGAAACAATGCCGGTCTCGGCAGATACCCCCCGTATCCTGTTAAACATAGTTTTCAGTATAGCAAAAAACTACGTCGAAGAATCCGTTGTTTCACCACGCCTGGTATCAAGATCACGGAATCGTTGCTTATCGCGGTCAAAATACAACTCTAGATTTTTAGTCGGCCCATTGCGGTGTTTCTTTATTAAGATGTCAGTTATGTTCGCTCTGTCACTGTCTGGGTTATAGTAGTCCTCGCGGTAGATAAAGGCCACAACATCAGCATCCTGTTCGATTGACCCCGATTCACGAAGATCGGCCAGTTGGGGGATTTGGGGGTTACGGCTCTCGACCGAACGGCTTAGCTGGCTGGCTGCTACTACCGGAACGTTTAATTCTCTGGCCAGTATCTTTAAATTTCGACTAATCTCTGATATTTCCTGAACTCGGTTGGCGCTGGTAGCAAAGCGCGATCCACCACTCATCAGCTGCAAGTAATCAACAAAAACTACCGCCAATGGGTGCTCGTGGTGCAATCTGCGAGCCTTGGTGCGCAGATCACTTACGGTGATTCCCGAGGTATCATCAATAAATATCGGAGCCTCAGCTAGTTCGCCCATAGCCGCGCTAATTCGTTCAAAATCATCATCTGTTAATCCTTCGCCGGTACGCAGGCGCCAGGCCTCTACGCCAGCATCTGCGGCAAGCAATCTATCTACCAACTGCTCTTTGCTCATCTCTAGACTAAAATATAGTATTGACCCTTGCTTGGCTTTGGTGGCAGCGCTTAGGGCGATATTTAGCATTAGTGCAGTTTTTCCCATGCTTGGGCGGGCGGCTAGCACAAATAAGTCCGACCTTTGTAGCCCAGATAAAGCCCGGTCCATGTCTTTTAATCCGGTTGTTATACCCCGAAGTCCGCCTTTGTGACGGTGTAAATCGTCGAGTCTGTCAAAGCTTTCGCCCAAAATTGACTCTAAAGAGGCAACGTCTTGACGAACGTGTCGTTGGCTAACCTCAAATAGTTTTGATTCAGCTTCTTCAATAAGTTCCGGCAAACTCATTCGCTCATCGGCACCCACATCAGCTATAGCTTGGCTGGCAGCTATAAGACGACGCCTAATAGCTTTGTTGGCTACAATTTGAGCATATTCCTCAACGTGCGAAGCGGTTGGTACAAAGTTAGTTAGTTCTGTTAAATACGCCACTCCGCCAATGGAATCGAGGTGCTTCCTACCCTTTAGTTGCTCACTTAGTGTTAAAAGATCTATTGGACTGCGTTTCTCGTGTAGCGCCACCATGGCGGCAAATATAACCTTATGGCGACCGTCAAAAAAATCATCCGCCATGATCATATCGCCAATTTTTATCATGGCCGCCGCATCAATTAGTAAAGCCCCTAGTAAGCTAGCTTCAGCGTCCAGACTTTGTGGCTGTTGGTCTTTTGTTTGGTTATCGGCCATGGCTCTTCGTTAGTTTATTGTTGGCTATGATTCTAACACCTCGCCCCCACCAAAAATATCGTTTATGCCTTGCATAGAGGGGTTAGTGGCAGTAGATTCTACAACCTCTTGGATTATAGGAGTTACCGGCCGTGGCTGAAGTGATTTATCAACCAAGGCTTCAATTGCTAGGCGTGTTCCAGATGTTTGTTCGACCAATCGGCCGATAAGTTCTATCGATTTTGCTGCAGCAATCTTTTTCTGGTGGAGCGGAAACTGAAAAGATAGTGTTAATTTGTCGTCGTCAAGATTTGGAACCGCCAAGCGTAGCGCCGTGTAGAGTGATGCTGCTTCTTGTTTAACGGTGTTCACGATTGACGGCCAATCATCAAGACTGAAACCTTCGGATTTAATCTTGGGTACTGGGTCCGATTTAGCTACTTTTTTCATCGGATTTATCTTTGCCTCAATTGGAATGACGGGTTCACTCTTAGAGGCAGTTGAGGGTTCATTTACCATAGTAGGTTGACTTGCTCCCAGACTATTATCGGAAACAAGTAGGCTGTTTCTGTTCGCCGCTTCAAGCAAGGCAATCTCTAGACTATCCTGGGAGTGCTGGCTAGCCGACACTCCCAGCAATCTCTGTAGTAAAGGGATTTGCCAAGGGCTACTAGCCTGGTAGGCGATGTCCTGGCGAATACGCTTTGATAAACCCTTAGCCAAATCACTGGGGTTAATAGCTAGCTCTTTTAAAACGCCCAGCTGTTCTAAAATCTCTTTTGAGTTACCATTATTCACGGATTTAAGAAGTTCATTTATTGCTTCCTCGGCCGGCAGGCCAAGAATTTGGCGAACGGTTTCGGCGTCTATTGGTTTAGCCAGCCCTCCGAGTTGATCTAGTAACCCAATGCTGTCGCGGAAACTTCCGCTACTATGTTCGGCTAGCAGCCCCAAAGCCTCATGATTGATAGATATTTTTTCTTGCTTAGCAATTCCAGCTAGACGACTAGCTGCGGCCGAACTCTCGATTGGCTTAAAGATAAATCGCTGAGTACGGCTTACGATGGTCTCCGGGATTTTATGGGCTTCGGTAGTTGCTAAGATAAATATGCAGTGAGCCGGTGGCTCCTCGAGAGTTTTAAGGAGAGCATTAAATGCCTCGCGGGTTAGCATGTGGACTTCGTCGATTATATAAACCTTGTAGCGCGCCGATGTGGGGGTAATATGCACCTTTTCTCTTAGATCACGGATCTCGTCTATTCGTCGATTACTGGCGGCGTCAATTTCAATAATATCCAGATGAATACTCTCATCATCGTATTTAAGTTGATTAACTTCGTGGGCTAAAATTCTAGCTACCGATGTTTTACCAACACCCCTAGGCCCCGTAAACAGATAAGCATGGCTTAGGCGTCCAGACTTTAGGGCGGCTTTTAAGGCAGTGGTGATATGATCTTGACCGATTACATCGTCAAGAGATTTTGGCCGGTTGGTCCGGTATAGTGCCTTCGCCATAGACTACTAATTATACTTCGGCCGGCTATTTGTCGGCGTTGTTGAATAGACTTTTAGTAGCAACCGGTAGTTGTTTTGGATAAAAAATTATAGAGCGGCTTCTAGGGCGGCCCATTCGGCCTCAACGCTATCGTCTTCGGGTATGTTAACGCTTACCTGGTCACCAGATTTGGCTTTAAAGTAAGTAACGCTGGCTAATAAAACTCGGTACTTTTTTTCGCCGGCATCAACAAAATAGTGACCATCTTTTTGATTAAGTACGCCAACTATTTGCTTGCGGGGTATCGGGCCGATTTGTTTATACATAAATGCCCCGTCGTCGGCGATGGTTAATTTTAATATATCGCCCTGCACTAGCTTAGACTTAGAGGCGTAATTTGCCGGAACGGGATAGGTCTTAGCATCTGAGCCAACCATGTTTTGACCGTCAAAAACACCTTCGATAATCTTGCCCAGAGCCTTGTCTTTTACCTTATCTGTCAGGATAGGGTCATCACCAACTAAACTAACAATTAGCTCCTTAGCGGCTGCCAGACTTGTTTCGGCCTCGGCTATTAAAGCACGCAGGCGCTTAATTTGCTTCTCTGGTATATCTGACATCTTGCTCTTTTTGCTCCAACTCCTAGAATCTTTGTTTGTCCTTAGTCTATCCCAAAGCTAACACAGTTACTCCCTTTAGTCAAAGTAAGCAACTGCCCGGTTGTGGATAAACCTTTTCTACATTTTTATTGCAACCCAAATAAAAACTACCCAGGCCTAGCCAGATCTGGGTAGTTTTATAGTTTTTGATCTCTTTATTTATGCAAGCTCGACTGTAGCGCCGGCTTCTTCTAGAGTCTTCTTAATAGTTTCGGCCTCGTCTTTGGCGACC
>JAYSLE010000021.1:0-5812 GCA_043725845.1 Candidatus Saccharimonadota bacterium | reverse complement strand
TTTACTGTCAGCTGTAAGCTGTTAGCTGTTAGCTGTTGATTTGTGGAACGAATCATTCATGTTCTCCCTTAAGATAAAACTGATACTTTAATTATAGCTAACTAGGGTGCCTGAATGCAATTGCTGTTCAATGCTTTGATCGTTCGAACACATAAGCGAGATATGGCCGTTTACTAGAAGCGCAAGGCCGGACCTTGAACAAAATAATGAGTTTTTCTGTAAAAACTATCTGTTAATTTTTTGTTTTGTTCAAGGACGCAGCCTTGGTTGGCTGGAAGCCAGAGGTTGTTTTTGGCTATCTTCGGAGCTTCTTAGCTTTGCCAAGTAGGCCGGCTATGGTGGCATTAATGCCGTCCAAAAAGCCCGGACCGACCTCGTTCATATGCCCCGATTGACCGGGACCAAGCAGCATGTCTAGCAGCATCAGCCCAACAGCCGGCGCAAAAATTTGCTCGTCCAAGCCATCTACCACTTTGCCAATGTGCCCCCAACTGCCCACCCGGGCCGGCAGCTGCATAACGTCTTTGGTTAGCTCTACAATGCCCGGAAGCTTAGCTGTTCCACCGGTTAATACGATGCCACCAGGCAGTTTGCGTGAACGATGAATCTTTTTAAGCTCTTTATCGGTGTATTCTAGTATCTCTTCAGTACGGGCTTCGGCGATAATTCTAATCATATCTTTATCAAAGCGTAGCGTCTCGCCCTTGTGCACAAAGCTGGTTTCGCCCTTGCCGGTTTTTAGCAGCGTGGCGTATTTTAGCTTAACCATTTCGGCCACATCTAGCTCGGTCTTTAGCCCAATGGCCAAATCGTTAGTAATATGAGTACCGCCCATCGGAATTACCGCAATGTGCTCAACTTCGCCGTCTTCTATAACTACTATATTTGTAGTAGCGGCGCCAATATCCACCACCGCCACCCCTGACTCTTTTTGTTTACGATCTAGTATTGCCTCGGCGGCCGCCAGGCTGCTAACCGTGCGATGAGATGGGTGAAACTCGGCCTTTTGCAGCACCGAATCCAGATTCTTTAGAGCAGGCGTCGATGCGACTAATATATGAGTATCAACTTCTAGCCTAACGCCGTGCATGCCCACCGGGTCTTTAATGTTATCTTGGCCGTCTAACCGGTAGTTTTTGGCAAAAACCTGAATAATATCCTTATTAGGCGGCAGCTGGACTATTGTTGCGGCTTCTTCTACCCGCATTCGATCATCGTTACCAATAATTCTATCGGGGCTAGATATTGCAATCACACCCTTACTATTAAGACCCTGCACGTGTGCGCCGTTAATATTAACCGTGGCGGCCTTAATTTCTCGCCCGCTCATCCGTTCGGCCTCTTGAATAGCGGCAATTACCGCCCCGGCAACTTCCTCTGTGTGGGCCACGTTGCCCTTGCGCATACCGCTGTTAGGCGCGGCCGCAAAGCCGATAATACTAGGGGTGCTTCCCTCGCCCGAAAGCTCGCCAACTACGCAGCGTACGGCAGTGGTACCGATATCTACGCCGACATAATATTGAAACTTTTCTTCAGTCATCTGTCTTTATTCTATACTTTTTGCTTAAACTACATTTTACTTTTTGCTAGTATTCTGCCCACCACTATACCGCTAGAGGTAATAATGTTCAATCCCCGAACTCAAAGCATAAAGAAAAACCCTCGGCACGGAAGGTTTTTTAAATTCCTATATAACTAGTTTGACCTATTAACTTCCCAGCTCCAACGACAATTCGATCGCTATCTTCGCAAGTATTAACGGTCGTCAAATTCGCCCGATTCCCTTAGTTCTCGTCCCCTTTGTATGTGGTATTCTCTCTTTGCTTCTTCGTTGTGTTTCTCTACGCCAAAGTTAGTATGTACACCTTTAACTGCAGCATCTTTTACTGCCTGAATTTGGTAAGCCCCTTCGTGAGCTTTGTAGTGTTTTGTTGCAATTCTGTCTGAATGCTTCGCGTCAAGATTATTTGTACCTCGTTCAATAGCCGCGGGGATAAAACCAAATGGGTAATACCCCATGTTTCCCGCTTTTCTATCCTCATCACGTATCTGATACATGATTTTGCGATTATGTCCGAGGTCTTCGGCTTCTCTATTGTCTTCTGGGCTTAGCCCTTCGCCCTCTTCGATAGGATTCTTGGGGATGGTTTCTGTTGTACTCATTTTTTGTTTCTTCTTTGTTTTTTAGTTTTTAGAACTTTTTGTTTATCAGTCTTAAGCAGTAGCTTATCACACTTATGCTAAAATTGCAACCCCAATTTCCCCATCTTCCCCTGTCAAACTCTTACACCGCTACTCCCGGAGGACGTTCTTCCGGGAACTAGTGATCAGCAAGATCGGACTTAATTTCACCTAGCATACGCTTGTGGCCCTGATAGTCTTTGAGGAAGTTTATGTATTCTTTTTTAGAACTAAACAGGTCTGAGACCTTTCCCGATACTATCCACTCCGCGCTAAGTTCTCCTAAAAGATATGGCAGACTGCTGTACGGGTAGTTCTGCCAGTCCTTGGGGTTGAGGTGAATGTATCTTGAGATATGCTCCAAGTACGATTGATTTGAAACAAGCACAGCCTTGTACCTACTCTCAAACAACGGACCTCGCCTGTTATATCTTTTGTTGAAGTATTTGCTGTAGCTAGTCATTACCCCGCGCATAAGCTTTTGCATCGCCTTTACTTCATCTTGATAAATAAACAGGTGGAAGTGATTGGGCATTAAACAGTAACTCAAGATTTCTAATTTACCATGCAGGTGGGGATATATAATTCCGTCTCTGTCCTTAGCTGGCTCCTTTGAGAGATACCTCTTTAATAGACTCAGGAAAACTGTATAGTCTTTTGGCACACTAAAAATCTGGCGTTTATCAACGCCCCTTGCGTATATGTGATAATACCTACCCGCCACATCCTGTTTTATGACATTGCGACTCGGCATAAAACCCTACTATATCATAAACGACTTATCCCGGAGGACGTTCTTCCGGGAATTAGATTTGAGTGAGGATTTCGGCGGAGTCTTCGGTTATTAGGACGGTGTGTTCGAAGTGGGCGCCCAGGGAGCCGTCGGCCATTCTTATGGTGTTTTTGTCTTTATTAACGGCTATGTGCCAATCGCCTAGGGCGGCCATTGGTTCGATGGCGATGGTCATGCCGGCAATTAGGGCTGGGCCGGTGCCTTTAACGCCGTAGTTGGGGATATTAGGGTCTTCGTGAATGGTATAGCCTACGCCGTGGCCCACCAGTTCTCGGATAACTCCCAGCTTATATTTTTTCTCTAATACGTCTTGGACGGCTTGGGCAATATCGCCGACGCGGGTGCCATCGCCCTTAACCGCCGCAATGCCAGCTTCTAGAGATTTTTTGGTGCCTTCTACTAGGCGTTTTACGTCGGCTGAGGAATTATCACCACTGATAACTGTGACAGCGCTGTCTAAAATCAGGCTTTTATAGCCCAGGGTTAAATCTAGCTTTACAACGTCGCCGTCGGCGATTTTTTTGCCCGATGGGATGCCGTGAACAATATCTTGGTTAACCGAAATGCACATAACGTCCGGAAAGCCCTCGTAGCCCAGGACCACCGGTTCCATTTGGTGTTTTTTGATTAATTTGGCCGCGCCTGCGCTGATTTGTTTGGGCGTAACGCCGGGCTTAACCATGGTGCCTAGTTGATTCAAAATTAGTGCCAGGAGGCGGCCGCCCTCGCGCATAATTTCAATTTCACCGGGAGTTTTGGCGCGCATTTTTAGATGCTTAGTTCGGTTTCTAGGGCAGATTCAATCTGTTCTGGTGGGCGCTCGGAATCTATTGCGTGCACTTTAAAACCTTCTTTGTTTAAATACCCTAAAATTGGCAAGATGGCATCATCGTATTCCTTAAATCGTTCTTCTATGGCTTGGTCGTAATCGTCGGGACGATGACGCGATAGTAGCCTGGCCTTGGCCACATCTTTAGATACCTGCAAGTGGATAATGGCGTTTATTTTTAGATCGCCGGCTTGGGCTTTTTTTACCAACCACTGGGCTTGGAACATGGTGCGTGGGCTGCCATCTAAGATAAATTGGTTGTGGGCGGCATCAATCCGCTTAAACTCTTCATCTAGCACGGCTAGGGTCTGCTCATCGCTGATAATCTCACCTTTTAACATCTGGGCCTGAGTGGCTGCGTCCATATTTTGGCGCAGCAAGTTGCCGGTGGATATCCAGGGGCAATGCAGGTGGGCAGCCAGTAATTGGCCCATGGTGCTTTTGCCACTTCCGGCTAAACCCATAAAAATAATCATTGATTTAAAGCTTCTCTTTTACTAAGCGGGCGATGGTGGCACCATCGGCACTGGCCCCCAGCTTGGCTTTTACGGCGCCGATTACCCGGCCCATATCGGCTGGACTGGTAGCGCCAAGTACGGCGATTTGTTCAGTTATTGTAGTGATAATGACCGATTCATCCAGTTGTTCCGGTAAGTAGGCGTCTATAATGGCTTTTTCGGCCGTTTCGGCGGCAGCGCGGTCGGCTGAACCGCCTTGGGCGTACATTTCGGCGGCCTCGGCCCGCTTTTTAGATTCTCTGCCTAGAACTTTTTGAATCTGTTCGTCGGCCAAGCCAGTATCGCGGGCACCTTGGGCAATGGCTTCGTTTAAGATGGCCGCTTTGAGACCACGTAGCGTTTCGGCCTTAACTTTATCGCCAGCCAACATTGCCGTTTTTATGTCGGCATCAATTTGCTGTTGCACGCTTGGTTTGCTCCTTTAATGTCCGAGCTTGAGTTTTTTAACCTTGTCGGCTTTACGCTGACGACGAATAATGGCTTTTTTGCGGCGTTCTATCTTGCTAATTGGCTTTTCAAAATACTTACCCTGCTTGGCCTCGGCCAATGCGCCAGATTGAATAACCTTACGGCTAAAGCGGCGCAGTAAATTCTCGATAGACTCTTTATTGTCTTTACGGGTTACTTGTATCATTTCGTTTGCTATTGTAACCAAATTTACACCGTATGTAAAGTGTTAAACAGATGAGAGATTGAAAGTACTCGGTCGTTAGAAGAACGAAGAATGAAGAAAGAATAAAAGCAATGACAGCTGCACACTCCCCATTCCCTATTCGTTATTCCTTATTCCTTATTCGTTTTAGAGTTGCTGGGAGCGTTTTTGAGCGTTAGCCCGTTGTGACTTTAACACTATTGATTGCAGTTCTTTAAAGATCGGAAAATGCTTATTGGTGTAATAGATTTTAGTGTTGGCTTGGCGCTCACTGATCAGGAAGCCAATCTTCTCTAGGCGCTTTAGTTCTCGCTGGATGTTACCAGCATCTTCTTTGATGAGCTTAGCTAAACCCCTGACATGAGTTCTGAAATCGGGGTATTTAGCATAGACCACTATAATTTTACGGCGGACTCTAGATGTGATGAACGTATCAAGCATAACCACTCCATTGTTATTCGAACAACGCTATTAATTAGTATAGCCAGCGTTTGTAAAGTTTGCAAGCAAGAGCAAGTTATACTAAAAAGGCAATGCGATTTTATGAGGTATTACCGGCGGATGGGAAGTTTTATGGGGATAAGGCCCTTACCTATTCTTATGATGGTGCCTTGCCTGTTGGCAGCGTGGTGGCCGTTCCGCTACGTAACCGGATGATTACGGCTTTTGTATCTGATGAGGTTAAAAAACCTAGCTTTGCAACTAAGACGATTAAGAACTCGCTTTCCCCTCAGCCCCTACCTCCACACTGCCTAGAGCTGGCACGGTGGATATCTGATTATTATGTTTGTAACTTCGGCGATGCCCTACGGCAATTTGCACCAAGCCGACCTGCGGTT
>JAYSLE010000020.1:0-4108 GCA_043725845.1 Candidatus Saccharimonadota bacterium | reverse complement strand
TAAGCATTACAACTTCTACATGCCTGCCCCACGGGTCAGCATGAAGTTTTTTGAGCACCTCTATGCCATCAATATCCGGCAACATGATATCTAGAATTACAAGATCCGGGTGCCTAGCTAGAGCTAGTGCCAAGCCTTTTTGACCATCTGGTGCGTCTAACACCTTAAAGCCCTCGCTGGCTAATCTGTCATGAAGTAGCTTTAGAAGCTCTACGTTGTCCTCAATAATCAAGATTGTTTTATCCATAACTTAGCCTTCCATAGTTTGATGCAATAGCCAATCGTACTGTAGTCTAATTTTAGCATAGCTTTTTTAAGCCGATAAGTTCGTGGATGGCTAGATATCGGCTGCGGCTGGAAGGCCGTCTAACATTTCTTGGGCAGCATGGCGAGAGCTTTTTAGGGCTTTTTGCTGATGCAATGAGGCGCTGTCTGGAGTTTCTCCGCTAATCGCTCTTTCTAGTCCCAGCCTAAGTAAACCAATATCTGTTGCTCCCTGAAGAATTGCCGGCCCGTCGTTATTAAAGCATGTACTTAATTCTTCTTTTAGTATTCTTGCATGCGTTATCAAACGGGCATTTTCTAGCTCGACTGATGAGCTGGCACGGCATAGACCACTAATTACCAGAAACGCCCGGAGCACCTCACCGCCAGAATTTTCGTCAGGGTAGAGTTTCACACCGATTTCTCCGTGCGGACCGACTACTTTTTCCATAGCTAACTACTCTATACCCCCGAAAGTAATCAGTCAATTCACCCCAAAATCAGTCCTATTCTGATACGATTAATAATAATGCGTGGCATCAAAAAAGTAGAGACATTTACTGATCGCTATCCCTTGGTTGGCCCGGCCTTTTGGGTTGCTAGTGTTCAGTACTTTGGCGTAATGATTGTGTCTGCAATGGCCTGGGCGACACATTATAGTGTGCTAAATAACACTATTAGCGATCTTGGAAATACCGCATGCGGGATATATTCTGACAGATATGTCTGTTCACCAGATCACGCTTGGATGAACGCCTCTTTTATTGTGCTTGGGCTAGCCATGGTTATAGGTTCGGTGCTTATTTACCACGAGTTCCATAAATCTGCCGCTACGGCCACTGGCTTTGGCTTTATGGCTTTAGCCGGCATTGGCACGCTAATGGTTGGGTTAGTGCCAGAAAACAGTGTTAGCAGCTTGCACGAGCCTGGGGCAGCGCTATCGTTTGTGATTGGTAACATCGGTTTGATAGTCCTGGGCATATCGCTTGATATTCCTAGGTCACTGCGGTTTTATACCATTGCCTCCGGTGCCGTATCTCTGGGTGCATTTGTGTTATTTATCACCCATGCCTACTTAGGTCTGGGAATTGGCGGCATGGAGCGGCTGGTAGCTAATTTACAAACAATTTGGCTTATCGTTTTTGGAATTTATATGTCCAAAAACCACTTCCGTACTCGCCAATTCAGTATTACCACTAGACAGACCTAGCTATAGCTGACCGAATCGCCGGAAAGCATCTGTTCGCCTATGGCCTGAACTACACAAAGTCTTTGATCATAGGCGCGCTTATCTAAAGGATTTGGATCTGGGTTATCGTAAAAATAATTTTTCTTATGCTTGCAAATATTCAGCTTGTATTATGAAATTACCGCCGTTTGTGCTAAAGTATAGATAAGCAAGTGGTTACTAAACCTCTCCGTTGAAATAATTAGTCCCGAGCAAAGACTTACTATCACCGCGGTCAGACAAGATTAACGCGAGCGATATTAGGTAAAAGAAGGATAAAATTATTATGGCAGCAAAACTATACGTAGGCTCATTGGCTTACTCTATAACCGACGACAAGCTAAAAGAAATCTTCGCCGAGGCCGGTACAGTTGTATCAGCTCAGGTAATCGTAGACCGAGACACCAACCAATCCAAAGGTTTTGGATTTGTAGAAATGTCATCTGATGAAGAAGCCCAATCGGCTATTAAGACCTTAAACGGCAAAGATGTAGACGGCCGCGCATTGGTAGTCAATGAAGCCCGCCCCAAAGAAGATCGTTCTGGTGGCGGTGGCGGAAGTTTCAATAGAACTTAAAGAAGTAAAGTAACTTTTCCTCTAGAAAAACTTAACCAAAGCAGGTCTAAATGTTAGTCCTGCTAGCAAGGCGAAGCCTATGACAAAAGAAAACCTGCGCATAGAGGTAGTTAGCTCTAGTAAAATCTGGCTTAGTTCTATGAGCCAGGTCTCTCGGGCTGCCATATGTGTGGCCTTATCCAACCACTACACCTCGGTTAGAGTTAGACTTGTTGATAATTTATCCGATCTTGAGGTCCTGGTCGCAAGTAAGCCGGATCTGGTCTTTTTAGGCATGAGTTTTGTACCTGTGGGTAAAGAGCTGGGCTTGCAAGAGTCGAACAAAGTGTGGATAAGTCAATATTTTGACGATCATGGCATTGCCTATACCGGTTCTAGTGTCAGAGCCTACCAGCTAGAGCAAAATAAGGCACTAGCCAAGCAGTGTGTGCTAGATGCTGGTCTACAGACAGCGCCTTTTTTTGTTATTAAACAAACCGAAGCCCAAATTAGCCAGCCAGTAGGTTTAAAATACCCTTTATTTATTAAGCCGGTTAACCGCGGCGGCGGTGTTGGGATAGGTAGTGATTCTGTTGCGAATGACTTTGAACAGCTCCAAACAAAGGTTCGAGCCATTGCAACTAATTATCAAGCCGATTCACTAGTGGAAGAATGCCTGCCAGGACGTGAATTTAGTGTGGCAATATTAAAAAATGAGTACGACCAAAAGATGATGATCATGCCGATTGAACTAACGGTTCAGCCAGACAAAAACGGCATGCGGATTTTGGGCAAACGTGTAAAATCGTCTAATTTAGAGGTGGCAGCAAAAGTTACCGATAAAATTATAAAACAACAGATAGAAACATTGGCGATTGAGGTTTTTAATGCTCTTGGCGGCCGCGACTATGGTCGAATAGACATTCGTTTAGATAAGTTTGGCACACCCCAGTTTCTTGAAGCCAATCTAATACCCAGCCTGATTAGCGGCTATGGGTCATTCCCTAAGGCCTTTATGTTGAATATTGGCATGGGCTATGAACAGATGGTTCTGAGCATTGCCAGGCTGGGTCTAGCTCGAAACGAAAACGTTCCAGAAGGTCAAAACCTATTGGCTACTGAGAGCATTGCCGTGCTACCCACTCTGGAAGCCGCTTTCGAGGTCGCTTAGCTGAATTCCATGATTCCTTGGATAAAAACACCTTAGACTCTATAATGATGGTGGTTTTAATGGGGAGTCGCCAAGTGGTAAGGCACCAGTTTTTGGTACTGGCATTCGGGGGTTCGAATCCCTCCTCCCCAGCCAAATGCAGCGTAACAGATATAGACCCACATCCCTCAACATAGTTCTTGGACTTTGTAAAATTACTGACTCCTGTTTCTAGGTTCGAATCCTACTTCCATCCGAACCGTTGTTAGATTATCTGTCATATTGTATAATAATCCTACTTTTGTTGAGCTATGGCTCCAAAGGTGTTTTTTGACAAGCAGACTCTAAAAACGAAGCGAGATTCTTGCGGCTAGAGGGTAGCTGTAGAAATCTCGTTTCGTTACGCACCCAAATACTCTCTCAAAGGAGGTGATCGATTTGCTCAGATTCATGTTGTGGCTACTTGGAGCCGCCATGATCGTTGCACTGTTCCTGGGGTTTGCCCTGTCGGGCATCCTTGGCGGTAACGCCAGCTTCATCATCGGCTGGCTCGCCTGCGGCGTCTACTCAGTTGTGGTGTTCTGCGGCATCGGAGGAGAGCCGGAGAATGTCGGAGGAACCAGTATCTTCATGATCCTGACCGGTCCGCTGATGCTTCTTTTCGTCCTCGCGCTGGCGCTTCCCTATGAGCTCCGGCGGCGACCAGCGGAGAATCGGTAGCGGTAGCCGACCAAGAAAGGAGCTCTATGAGAACCTCAGCAGCAAAGGAAGTTTACTGGGAGGAGTCCGACAACGAGTGGGCGCACGTCAGTGTCCTATACCGTGGTGACGAGACTCAAGGGCGGGTCGTGAACTGGGGAGATGCCCAGGGGTATCCGAACATCGGCGTCGTCATCGAAGATCCGGAGCG
>JAYSLE010000019.1:0-5081 GCA_043725845.1 Candidatus Saccharimonadota bacterium | reverse complement strand
GCGCATTGCATATGGGGTGGATTAGTGATATAATAACGGTATGGGGCTGAATTTTAAGCTCGACGAATGGACTTTAACAAGCTACGATGGCAGGCCGGATTGATCTGCACGTTAGTCGGATCAACCAGACAATTGCAAAATTATCTGATCGCGTAAAGAGTTTTGTAGCGAGTGTTTTTGCACCCCGCGCATACGCTTTCGCAACAGCTTAAGTTTTAACTTAAGCCGCACTTGGGAAGACACCTAATATTCCCTTCTAGTGCGTCATATTATTGGGTTGCTTAAACAGCCGGTAGTCCGCCAGCTGTTTACTAAGATTATTGGACTTTAGCCTATCTGCTTTTGATCGTTTTTATAGATAGGTTTAAGAAATCTTAAACGAGATAAGCCTGTAGTCATCAAGCGAGTTACCAATCGGACGTGGGGGTAGTACCCACCAGCTCCACCAAAAATGCATCAGTTTATCTGGTGCTTTTTTGATTTTAGTTAGCATTAGCCTTATGTTTTTGACCCCTAATAGATTATTATGTTTCAGATATGAAATCACTGTATAAAAAGTCTAAAAAATCTTCCGTCCCTAAGCCGGTTGTCATTAAGCCCGATAACGCTGAGACAAAAACGCCGGCTGATAAACCGAAAACTACTAAAAAATCAATAAAAATGCGGACTAAAATAATTGTGGTGGCTTTAGTCTTGTTAGTCGCAGGGGGTTTACACGCTTTACTGTCAAATAAGGCTGCAGACAATGCCAGTACAGCTTCGCACCCCGTGTCTGGCGCCAAGATTAGCAGCTCTAACCTAAAGTCATCTGTTAGCTACACTCTGCCAGATGGCTGGGGAAAAAGCCTCTGCCCATCATCAACAAAAATCGTTTATGTTGTTCCAAGCGGAACTGTCCTAAACTGCAACGCGGTTCCCAGTTCTCCAATAAAAATTTATGTAGACACCGGAAACACTACCGATTGCCAGCAGCTAATAACAGCAAGTATCCAAAATATTAAAAAACACGTTTGTAAATCGCTTTATATAAGCGGGCGCAAAGCTCTTAAAGCCTCTACCACATACGGAGCTGGCCCGGTTTACAAAACCGACACTACCGTTTCGGACTACTACATAAATACCGGCAAAACCGTGATTGCAGTTGAGTACACATATATGTCTGCCAACAACTTCCAGGCCGGCTTTGACCAGTTAGCCACCACAGCCGTAATTAAAAAATAAAAATTCTCTAGTTTAGCGTCGATTTTCTAAATACCTAAAGCAAGCTTTAGTTTTTTTTGGTCAAAACCTAAGATTTTTGTTAGATGGCCTTTTCCGTCGTCAATTACTGTAAATGGAACCCCGATAGCACCATCGCTAACGCCAAGATATTCTTCCATGGCCGCCGGGTCTTCATCAGTTATCTTCTTAGTGTAGGCAAGTTGGTGCTGGTCTAGCCAGGCCGTTAAAACATGGCAATAGGTACAAGTAGTGGTTGAGTAGATTGTTATATTCATTATGGGTTTCTCCTTAAAGTTACTTTAACCGCCAAAAGTGAAGGCATTGACGATGGTTCCTTGGGGTACAGTTATGTCAAGCACAGCGTCTTTCAAAAATTTTGGCGATTTTATGAGGCGGTATAACCGGGCGCCGTCGACATATACTTGGCCCTTTTCGTCAACATCAGACCCGCCCAAACTGCTGGTAGTAACGGCTTTGCCGTTTAGCTTTAGGGTGATTGGCCGGTTGGACGGCGCATCCATAACCAAATATACTTCTTTAGCCGAAAACTTAAGCCGTAGCACCGAACCATCCGCTACCGCAGTTGTTTGTTTGGCGCCTATTTGCCAATTACCGCCCAGCGACCATTTATCGGTTTGAAGCTGGTTGTTTAGCGTGTAATTAACGGCGTTATCGGCCACAACTTGATCGCTATTGGCAAATCGCTGGCCCCTCTCATAGCCAAGATAGGTTTCCGGCGTTTGGCCGGCCGCCACTGGCGCGCTGTCGCCGCTAGTATCAATTGAACCAGAAACAATCTGGCCGTTTTCTTTAAGCAAGGCCTGGATAACCGCCTCGTTTTCAGAGTATTTGCCCTCGCCAAAATGGGTGTGACGAACCAGACCGTTTTTATCTATAAAAAATTCGGCTGGCCAGTATTCGTTTTTAAAGGCGTTCCAGGTAGAAAAGTCGTTATCCAGTCCTACGGGATAGTTAATGTGGTCCTCAGCTACGGCCTTTTTAACGTTGGCGGGTACTTGTTCAAAGGCAAACTCTGGAGCGTGAATGCCCAACACTACAAAGCCCTTGTCTTTGTATTTTTCGTACCAGCCGGTGACATGCGGTAAAGTGCGCTGGCAATTAATGCAGGAGTAGGTCCAAAAATCTATCAACACCACCTTGCCCTTTAGGTTTTTTAAGGTTTCGCCGTTACTATTGATCCACTCATGAATACCGGTGAGTTCTGGGGCCGGATAAGGTTTTACTACATTAAACATGGTGTTTTGATTCCCTTCTTTGTTAGTTGGTTTTGGATTTTTATTAGGCACCAGTTTTTCTTCCAGTTTGGTGCTGTTAATTGGCGTGTGGACAAGTATCCAGGTTTGAACTTTTTTATCAAATCCGGTAATAACCGCCAGGCCAACCAGAATAAGTATTATAGCTAGCACCCGGCGGAACCAGCCATCGGGTTTGGCCGTCCAGTTTAGGTGTTTTGTAAGCCTGCGGCCGGCTAAAGCGATGGCCAATAGCGCCAGGGTTAAGCCAGCTGCGTATAGGGCCATGTAAACTAACCCTAGCGCCAGGTTAACGGGTAGGACAGTTGCTAAAATAAGAGCATATACTGGACTACAAGCTGAAAACACTGGGCCCAGCGCCGCGCCGGTTAAAATGTAGCCGGCAATACCGGACCTTTTGGAGGCTTTAGACAACAGGCTGTTGGAGCTGGTTTCTAGGCCGACTCTGGCCATGGCTTTAGCCCAGAGTAATGGAAACAGCAGGCTCAGGCCTAACACCACCACAATCCCGCCGGATACTGACTTCCAAACCTGCGGATCAATACCGATAAGAACTGTACTGGCCTTGAGCAGCAGGGTAAATACCAAGACCGAGATACCCAGGCTGATGGCGATAATGTAGGGCTTTAGGCGGTCGGCCTTTTTATTGCCGTCGATTGCTAAAGAACTGCCAACAATAACTGGTAGCAAAATTAAAACGCAAGGTGCAAACACCGTTAAAATGCCCGCCAAAAATGATGTTAGCAGTAAAAACATATTGCCCCTTAAGTTTTAGTTTTTAACCATTTCATATAACTTGTTTTTGTATGTCGCCGTAGGTTGTACTAGCGCTCCATTTCTTGAGTAAGTTGCCGGCTTTGTCCACCTGTACAAAGGTATGCTGGTAGGTTACTCCGTATTTTTTCTTGAGGGCGGTAGAGCTGTCGTAATCTACCTTCAACAAAGTTAACCCATCGGGCGTTTTGCTAGCCTTAAAGTTGCTTTCGGCTTCGCGGCAAATTGGACACCACGGCGCACTAAAGTTTAGAACCACCTTGCCGGTTGAGGCATTGGCCAGCTTGGCTGGGTCGTATGCGGTATAGCTGCCTTTAACTGGCGCATTCGATTCATTAGTATTCTCGGCAACCGCATTTTGCGGCTTAGGAGTTTTATCGACCGCTTGGTCTTTTTTCATGGCCTCATCGTGTTTCATGGCTAAATCATGGGCAACTTTCTTATCAGTGTTGTCTTTTTGCAGCATAGCAAAAGCACCGCCTCCGCCCGCCACGACAATGGCCGCGATAATCAGTGCTTTAGCTGAGTGTTTGTTTGTTTTACTCATGAATTGATTCTACTGCGCCGGCGAAGCTGTACCGGTGCTTTGCTTGGTGGCTTCATCCCGCTTCATGGCGGCGTCGTGTTGCTTGGCGGCTTCCTCTTTTTTCATGGCCTCATCGTGTTTCATAGCGGCATCGTGCTTCATTTTGGCTGTTTCAGCCTCTTTTTTCATCATGGCAGTATGATCGGCGGCTTTTTTGTTGTTATTGCTATGTACCACCGCATAGCCGACGCCTCCGCCCAAAATAATAACCGCTGCGATTATGGCCGCTAGTGTTGTTTTATTATTCATTTTACTAAAACCCTCTTTCGTTTATTTACTACTACCGAGTTTAAATACAGATAAATACAATGTCAAGTTAACTTTACTTTTTGTCTCTTATAAGTTGTACTACCAGCTTGGCGCTGACCATAGCCAAAAGGATAATAGGGATCATCGGGTCAATATCGTGCCTAACACCCTGTACCACAAGCGTGGCGATCAAAATTACATTGCCTACAATGTAGGCCGCCCGGCTGGCGGTGTATTGGTTTTGGGCCTCGCGTTCATCGCCAGGGTTCTCGCGCCACACCAGCACCAAAAATCCGCCGACAATCGCCGTGGTTACTGCCAGCAAGGCCATCTGCAGGGCATTGGGCATAACGATAAAGTGCGGTGCGGCGGTAAGCACCGAAAATAATATAAGAAGGCCTAGTAGCGATGCGTCAAGTAATAATTTATACTTTTTCATAAGCAAAAACTTCCTCTACTTTTTTATCCAGGGCCTTAGCTATTTTAAGCGCAAGCAGTACGCTAGGTACATAGTTTCCTTTTTCAATAGAGATTATAGTTTGGCGAGTAGCATTAACCAAGTTAGCCAGATCGTCCTGGGTAATACCAGCAGCAGTCCGATACTTTCGGACTTGGTTAGTAACCATGTGCTGCTTGTCTTTAATAAACAATTTGAAAACTCTCTTCCAATGTACGGTTGACTTTACTATTGTACATCACCCGACCCTTTATTAAGAAGCCGGAAGAGGCTTGGTCTACTATGAGCCGAAGATTTTTTGGTTGCGGCGGGGTTCTATAGTTAAGGCTGATAGTAGATGGTTCACTACTTTATTAAAACTTTTAGCCTCGTTAGCGCTTAACAGTTTTAGCAACTCACGATGCTGAGCCTGTAGTAGTTTTTCGGCTTTTTCTACTTGGCGTTTGCCTTTAGAAGTTAGAACGACGTCGCGCTGGCGGCCGTCTTTTTTATTCTTGGTTATGCCCACTAGGCTGTGTTT
>JAYSLE010000018.1:0-6160 GCA_043725845.1 Candidatus Saccharimonadota bacterium | reverse complement strand
GCCCTATAAATATGTCCAAGTTCAACCTCGGACGCCATGACATGCAAAGATGGCTGGCCGTGGTTATGAATAACCGCCGGAACCATGCCAGTTCGTCTTAGCTCGCCAAGGCCTTTGCCAACAACGGTACGCTCTTGTAAATCAATAGGTTTGTCTAAATCGACCATAATAAATTCTAACTTGCGCTTTCTTTGACCATCATTATAACAGATATGCGCCCCTGATGACAAATAGGAGTACAATTGTCATAGATGTTTAACGCTGAGCATATTGTTCAAGTCGGTGGTCTTTTAGCCGTAACATTAATTGTTTTTGCTGAAAGTGGATTACTTATAGGGCTGATTCTACCCGGCGACAGCTTATTGCTGGCCGCTGGTGTGTTCGCCGGGCGTGGCAAGCTGCCAATTGTCTGGTTGGTGGCACTAGTTATCATCGCCGCAATTATTGGTTACGAGGTTGGCTATGAGTTTGGCAAAAAAATCGGTCCAAGACTATTTAAACGTAATGATGGTTTTTTATTCCGCGAGGAATACATGGGTCGAACCGAAAAGTTTTTTAAGAAATATGGTCCTGCTACCGTTGTTCTGGCTCGTTTTGTAGCTCATGTTAGAACCCTGTTATCGATAATCGCTGGGGCCAGCAGTATGGATAGGCGACAATACTTTATTTATAACGTTACTGGCTCGGTATTGTGGGGTGGCGGCTTAACTTTGCTGGGTTATTGGTTGGGCTCTAGGGTGCCAAACGTCGATAAATATATAATAATTTCGGTTGTTGTTACGCTTGGGGCACTCTATGCTTTTACGCTTTGGCAGCTATTAAAAAACCCGGCCCGCCGGCGCAATCTTAGGACTGGCCTTAAAGAAGACTATAGATACTTCTTCGGTTCTAAAAAATAACATCTCTCGGGGCGGACCATCCTTGCACAAAGATAGGTAAAACTTAGTAGTTTTTACTAAAAAACTCCTTGCTTTTTGCAAGGATGGTCCGCTACTTACTTGAGTAGCTTAGATAAGAATTGGCCGGTGTAACTGGCCTTGTTTTTGGCAACTTGTTCCGGTGTGCCTTCGGCAATAATATTACCACCGGCTTCCCCGCCCTCGGGCCCCATATCTATAATGTGGTCGGCCGATTTAATAACGTCTAGGTTGTGTTCGATAACTATCATACTGTTGCCAGTATCCACAAGGGCGTGCAGGACGTCTAGAAGTTTGGCTACGTCGGCCATATGCAGCCCAGTGGTTGGTTCGTCCAAAATATAAAGTGTTCTACCAGTTGGTCGGCGGGAAAGTTCGCTGGCTAGCTTAATACGCTGAGCCTCGCCACCGGATAGAGTAGTGGCTGGCTGACCAAGTGTAATATAGCCCAAGCCGACATCTACTAAGGTTTGGAGCTTGCGGGCAATGGTTGGAATGTTTTCAAAAAATTCTAAGGCCGTTTCGCAGGTCATATCCAGAACATCGCTGATGGTTTTGCCTTTGTAATGGATCTCCAGCGCTTCGCGGTTGTAGCGCTTGCCGTGGCAGACCTCGCACGGCACATAAACATCGGGCAGAAAGTGCATTTCTATCTTAATTACACCGTCACCAGAACAGTTTTCGCAGCGCCCACCTTTTACGTTAAAGCTAAAACGTCCGGGTTGATAGCCACGCAGTTTGGCTTCCGGCGTAGCGGAAAATAGCTCGCGAATAGGCGTAAATACCCCCGTGTAAGTAGCCGGGTTACTGCGTGGAGTCCGGCCGATTGGTGACTGGTCTATTACAATGGCTTTATCTAGTTCTTTGATGCCGTCAATATCATCGTGGCGGCCAGGATTAGAATTGGCCCGCATTAGCCTGGCACTCAGTTCTCGGGCCAAAATATCGTTAATTAGGCTAGATTTACCGGAACCCGAAACACCGCTAACTACCACCAGCTGGCCTAGTGGAATAGCCACATTAATATTTTTTAGGTTGTGTTCACGGGCGCCTTTGATAAGTAGTTGCTTGGCGTTGCCTTTTCGGCGTTTCTTTGGTGTTGGAATCACCTGCTCCCCGCGCAGGAACCTGGCCGTTACGCTTTCCTTACTTTTGGCCACTTCGGCCGGTGTACCAATGGCAACTATTTTTCCACCGTGGACGCCGGCACCCGGGCCGATATCTACCAAAAAATCAGCGTTTCTAATTGTTTCCTCATCATGCTCTACCACAATGACGCTATTACCAAGATCTCTCAGTTTTTTTAAGGTTGCTAAAAGGCGATTATTATCTCTTTGATGCAAGCCAATGCTTGGCTCGTCCAAAACATATAAAACGCCCTGCAAACCCGAACCTATCTGAGTAGCCAAACGGATACGCTGGGCCTCGCCGCCAGACAAGCTAACCGCACTGCGCGCCAGATCCAAATAATTTAATCCAACGTCTTGCAAAAATTTTAAACGGGCGTTAATTTCTTTTAAAATCTGGTGGGCGATCTTTGTTTCGGTCGCAGTCAGTTTTACGGCTTCAAAAAAGATAACAGCGTCGTCAATGCTTAGCTCACAAATATCCATGATTGATTTATCGGTAACTGTTACGGCCAGAACTTCGGGTTTTAGCCGACGGCCATGGCAGGCGTGGCAGGGCCGCTGCTGCATAAATCGTTCAATGTCGCGGCGCATAAAATCACTTTCGGTTTCTTTGTGGCGACGCTCTAGGTTAGGTATTACACCCTCATAGGTGGTGTTAAAAGACCGGCCTACCCCGAGCCGCACCTGATAGGTTTCGTCGCCGGTACCGTACAAAATCATCTCTAGGTGTTTTTTAGATAGTTCGCTAGTCGGTACGTGAATGGAGTATCCGTGTTTTTCGCCAACCGCTTCTAGCTTTTTCATATACCAAGCATCGGTATTTACTCTGTTGTAGGGCCTAATGGCCCCTTCGGCAATGGTTAGGCGGCCATTTGGGATAACTAACTCTGGGTCAACTTCTAATCGGTTTCCTAGGCCTGTACAAACTGGGCAGGCGCCGTAAGGCGCGTTAAAACTAAAGCTACGCGGCTCAAGTTCTGGAATAAACTGCTCTTGGTGGTCTACGCAGGCATACTTTAAACTGTAGGTTTCGTCTTTTTTAGCATCAACGTCGTTAATTACCAAGCGGCCATCGGCGATATCGAAGGCCTGTTCCACACTCTGTGATAATCGCCCCAGGCTTTCAGCGTTATTAACCAGCCTATCTACCACAATCTCGATGGTGTGTTTATATTTTTTGTCTAACTCCGGGAATTCATCTAGCGCATAAATAACGCCGTCAACTCTGGCCCGTGCAAAGCCAGCCCTTTGGTACTGTTCTGGAATGTGCTCAAAAGCACCTTTTTTGGCCAATACAATGGGTGCTAATATCAACAATTTTGCCCCCGGCGATTCACTAACCACTCGGTCTACAACTGCAGTAGATGTTTGCCGGGTCACCGCTTTGCCACATACCGGGCAGTGTGGAATGCCAATGCGCGCATACAAAAGGCGTAGATAATCATAAATTTCGGTCACTGTCGCTACAGTACTGCGCGGATTGCGGCTGGTAGACTTCTGGTCGATGGATATCGCCGGGCTAAGACCATCAATTTGGTCAACATCGGGCTTTTCCATTAACCCCAAAAACTGGCGGGCATAGGCACTGAGCGATTCTACATAGCGCCGTTGACCCTCGGCATAAATGGTGTCAAAGGCCAAAGACGATTTACCAGAACCTGACAATCCAGTAATAACTGTTAGTGTGCCGCGCGGAATATCAAGATCGATATTCTTTAAGTTATGTTCCCGCGCACCACGAATAGAAATAAAATCACTCATAAAGGCCGTGCGATTGTACCAAATTTTCGACCTTTTTTCTAGACCCTTGATAGTTTTTGAGTCAAAAACCTAGATATCAAGCATAAGAAGTATAATCTAATTGCTTTATGTGCAACTTGTTTATATAATCCAGTTAAATAGTTTAGAAAGTTTAAAAAGTTATGCTCAATCTTATGCTTGTTTTGGGACAGGTTCCTGGCACCAATTTTCAGCTGACATTTAACGAAATTATGTCAGCAATTATGGTGTTAGTAGAAATAAGCCTGCTTATACATTATCGCCCAAGAGTTTGGCGCTTGATTCGAACTGCCCGTTTGAGTCTTTTAACTCCCAAAGGCTCCCAACTTAAACTTCAGGTGTAATAACCGATTGGGCGTAGAGTTGCAGTTCTTCTAGTAAGTATCTGTTTTCTGTAGATAGGTCTTGCCTGTCTCCCAACTCTTCCAATCGGCCAAAGAACTTGGCTGCCCGGCTCTGTTCGCCGCCGCCCACTAAGCGCTCCGTGCAAAACGTTTCCCAAAATTTTTGCTCATCGCTATCCAAACTCTTAGGAAAATTGCGAGCTTTGTACAGGGGTAGTAATGCGCTTAGGCGTTCATCGGCAAAATCTAAACTTAGACCGGCCAACTCGGTTTCGTCGGCAGCCCGGACAACACTCATCTTTACTTTGTCGGTGTTATCTACAAACCCTTCGTATAGTTGCTCGTCTACTCTCTGAGGATCCACCACCATCTCTGGCTGTTTTTTAGGCTGATTAACTTCCAATGCTGCTACCAGTTTATCGCCAAAATCTTTAGCCTTTTTTAGTTTGGCAAAATTAGCGTCGATGGTTTTACTATCGATCTTAAGCCGTGCGGCTGTAGCAGCGTCTAAAACAGATAACGGTGCAACCGCCGGGCATTTATTGTAGGCCATCTCTTTAGCTGGAAAATACGGCGCTTCTTTGCCCCACTGCTTCCATAATCCAGCCAGTTTTTCCGGTGCCAGTTTGGTAAACTCGTCCGGATCAACTCGCAAATCGTAAACTATTGCTCCATTTTTGTTGGGATTTGCTGCCAACATTACAGCTATTGTTGTTTTATCAAACTCGCTCGGATAACGACCGCTGGTATATAAAAATGGCTGACCAGCACCCACCAGTGCTGCTATTTTTTGTTTATCGCGCAACTTTAGCAAATAATCAAACAGTTTTGGTTGTTTGTTATAAATAAGCCTGGCAACAGCTATAGAAGCGTGAACATCGCTTAAGGCATTGTGGGCGTTGCCGTGTTCTAATTTATTAACACTAGTGATGTCTCCGAGACGATTGCTAGCTGTACCGTCAGATGCAAAGGCCCAATTGATTCCATCGGGTCTTATAGCCCGGGTCATACGTACCATGTCCAATAAATCCCAACGGCTGCGGCCATCTTTCCATTGCCATTCATAGGCGTCGGTAAAATTGCGCCAAAATGTGTAACGCATAAAGTTATCGTCAAAACGAATATTGTTAAAACCAATCGCGATGGTATCTGGGATAAATACTTGATTAGTTAAGTATTTTGCCGCCTCGGCCTCGGTCATTCCCTCGGCCTTGGTCTTTTGCGGCGTTATGCCATGAACCAAAACCGCATCAGGGTCGGGTAAAATATCCTCGGTCATTTTGATTAAAAAGTTATCCGGCTTGCCTACCGGCTTAAGCTTTAAATCGGTTCGCTGACCGGCAAACTGCATTATCCGGGCCGAGCCCGGATTAAACCCACTTGTCTCCAAATCATAAAAATAAAAAGTCATTATATACAGTAATTGTAACTCTAGTGCACAAGATAGAGAAAATTGTTTGTATAATAGAGCTAATGCTAAACAGGTGTTGGCGACTATTATGATGCCCCGAATTTATGCCGAGATCGAGGCTGCTATTGCCCGTGGGGTAGCGCCCCAGTACGTTTCTGACGCCTTAATAAGTATCGGCTACCCGCCTTCCCTGGTTAACCAAGCCTTGGACGCTTGGCTGCTATCTCATGGCCGCCTAACCCAAAAGACCGATATTTAAACAGTGGTTACAAAAATATAAGCGCCGAGCCCTTCCTGCAATACTGTCGACTGTGGGTATTGGTATAGTTAGCTCTTCTATAGTTTTACTACGGCCTTGGCCAACTAAAATAATGGTAGATTCGGCCTTTGGTAATATCACAGCCCCCGGCCCATTGGCACCCTACACACACCGCAACACTAATTCTATTTACCTCGCTTATTAGCATAGTTATTTACGTAGTTGGCGCCATTTTTGGGACTCTGCGCGATTATATGGTTCTGCGCCTAGGTTTTTGGCTGAACCGCGGGATAAAGGTTGAGTCTTTTCGGCATATTCTG